>CAYOHX010000019.1:9724-61513 GCA_964403875.1 uncultured Anaerolinea sp.
GGCCGGGTGAGGGTCAGAATTCACCCCCACCTGCACCTCCCCCATTTTTTCAAAATGGGGGAGGCCGGGAGGGGGTTAAATGGGATGCAAACCGCTGAAGCCCAGGCCGGCGGCCTCATCGAAGCCGCAGATCAGGTTCATGGCCTGGACGGCCGACCCCGCCGCGCCCTTCATCAGGTTGTCGATGGCAGCCATCGCCACCACCCGGTTGTGGGTCGCGTCCAGCTCGAAGCCCACGTCGGCGTAGTTGCTGCCGGCCAGAATCTTGGGCTCGGGCACGCGGTAGATGCCGCGCTTATCCTTGACCAGGCGCACAAACGGCTCGGCTTCCACCCAGCCGCGATAGGCGCGCCACAGGTCCTTCTCGGTGACGCCCGGCTTGACCGAAACATGCGCCGCCGCCAGCGCTCCGCGCACCAGATCGACCGAGGTCATGGTCAGGTGCACGTTGGGCAGGCCCAATTCTTGAATCACCTCGGCGGTGTGGCGGTGGCCGTAGGCCGAGAAGGTGCGGATCACGCCACTGCGCTCGGGGTGATGCGAGCCGGGGTTGGCCGACGCACCCGCCTCCGACGAACCCACCTTAATATCGACGATCACCGGCTGGGTGGTGTCGATCAGTCCGGCCTTGACCAGCGGGTAGAGGGCCAGGTTGGCGGCGGTGGCATTACAGCCCACCCCGCTGATGTAGCTGGCACTCTTCATCGCTTCGCGGTGGAACTCGGGCAGGCCGTAGACGAATTTCTCCAGCCAGGTTGGGGCGTGGTGATCCTCGCCGTAAAACTGCTTGTACAGGGCCAGGTCCTTGACGCGGAAATCGGCGGCCAGATCGACGATTTTGGGGGCGATCTGGGCGTATTGCTCGATTTTCTTCTGGCTTTCGCCGTGGGGCATGGCCAGGAACAGCACGTCGCAGGGGTCGACCAGGTCGCGGGAGGAGAATTTGAGTTGGGTGCGCTTACGCAGATTGGGATGCTGCTGGTAGACGAACTCGCCCAGGTGGCTTTCGGAGGTCGCTTGCTGCACTTCGACTTCGGGGTGGTCCAGGAGCAGCCGCAGGAGTTCCCCGCCGCCGTACCCCGACCCGCCAATAATAGATGCTTTGATCATAACAACTCCCAAGACAAGAAATTCTATCCACGAATTACACGAATTCACACGAATTAGAATTTTGGAATTTTCTTCTTAAAATTCGTGTCATTCGTGTAATTCGTGGAGAAATATCCTAATTCAGAACCGGGTGGGCCGCCACGTTCACCGGGGAGGTTCCGGCGAGCGGGGCGGATCCTTGAAAGGGGGACACCACCGGGTGCACGTTGACCTCGCGGCGGCCAACCGCCAGGGTATAGTCCACGATCACCCCGGCAATATCCACGCCCGTGACGGGAGCCAGAGCATGGAATTCCATGGTGTGGTTCACCTCGTTGACCAGGAAGCCCCGGTTGGGATCCTCAAGAATATCTACCGCCAGCACGCCACCGCCCACAGCCTTGGCCGCGTTGACGCAAATCTCGTTCAGGTCGGGCGTCACCGGGCAAACCGAACCCTGCCCACTGCGAGCGGTGTTGGTAATCCAGTGTGCCGAAGAGCGATAGATGGCGCACACCGTTTGATCGCCGACCACAAAGGCGCGAATATCCCGCCCCGGTTTCTGGATGTATTCCTGGATGTAGTAAATGGAGTGTTGGTAAGACCCCAACGTCTCTTTGTGTTCCAAGATGGCCTCGGCGGCGTCGCGGTCGTTGATTTTGGAAAGCAGCCGCCCCCACGACCCAACCACCGGCTTGAGTACCACCGGGTAACCCAGTTCTTCGATGGCGGCCAGGGCTGATTCGGGGGTGAAGGCCACCTTGATGCGCGGTTGGGGCACGTTAGCCTTGGCCAGCGCCGCCGATGAGATCAGTTTGTCTCCGCAGGTGGCTGCCACGTGAGCCATGTTGACGGTGGGAACCCCCCAGGCATTGAGAATCTGGGTGGCGTACAGGCCGCGCGCAAAAGAAATGCTGCGCTCGAGGACAACGTCCAACTGCGACCAGAGCCCAGGTTGAGTCAGTTCAAAATGCGCTTCCCGGTCATCGATGCGTTCAAAGTCGACGCCGCGCTTTTCCAGCGCCTCGAGCAGCCACTTTTCTTCAACCCGGATGCGGGATAACAATATGCCTACCTTCATAAAACCTCGCTTGAATAATCGCTATCCGCTTTCAGCGGTCCGCTGTCTGCTTGAGCAGATGAGTTTTATCTGCTCAAAATAGCATTTCTTGTCGCGGAATGAGATGGATTACTCGCCCCAATCTTCCTGTTCCATGGGGGCCACTTCCACGGTCACCGGGTCGAGGCTGATCACTTCCAGGTCTACGCCGCAGTCGGGGCAGACCACGATTTCGCCCACCACCACATCGGCCAGGGTGAGGGTCGCGTCACATTCGGGGCAATTGGCAGTTAAAGTAGTCATTTCAAATCTCCTTAGGAATTTCTTTTCCACGAATTTCACGAATTGCACTAATAATTTTTAATATTTTTCCTTATTCGTGTGAATTCGTGTAATTCGTGGATAGTATGCTTTAGCTTCCGTCGCCGCCGCGGGCGGTTTCGGAGGGGGGCAGGGCGCTGCGCACTTTGTGAACCTGCAGGAAATTCCGCGCCTGCTGAATTTGCACCTGCACGGCAGCCGGGCTGGTTCCACCGGGCACGTCCCGGCGGGCAGCCGAAGCCGCAAAGTCGAATACGTCCAGTACATCGGCTTCGAACACGGGGCTGAGGGCCTGGAACTCTTCCAGCGGAAGCTGGTCCAGGCGCACGCCCGTCTGCTGGGCGCGCAGCACAACCTTGCCCACCAGGCTGTGAGCCTCGCGGAAGGGCAGTCCTTTGCGCACCAGGTAGTCGGCCACGTCGGTGGAGAGCATGGCCGGGTTGAGGGCGGCCTGCATGCGCTCGGCTTTGACGGTGAGCGTCTTCAATACACCCGCCACCACCGGCAGCATCAGGCATAGTGTGTCGGTGGTTTCAAATACCGGCACTTTGTCTTCTTGCATATCCTTGTCATAGGCCGAAGGCAGGCCTTTGAGCATAGCCAGCACGCCCGCCAACCGTCCAATGACCGTACCGGCCTTGCCGCGGGTCAACTCCAGTGTGTCGGGGTTTTTCTTCTGCGGCATCAAGCTGGAACCGGTACTGTAGGCATCCGAAAGCTCGATGAAGCCGAATTCCCCCGAGGTGTATAGAATGAGCATTTCGGACAGGCGCGAGAGATGCACCGCCACCAACGAGGCAATGAACAGGTATTCGGCAGCCGAATCACGGTTGGAGACGGCGTCGATGCTGTTGGGGGTAATGGCTTTGAGGCCGAGTTGGTTCGCCAGGAATTTACGGTCGATGGGGAAGGGCGTTCCGGCGATGGCGCCCGAGCCGAGGGGCAGGACGGCGGTGCGCTCGCGGAGCTGGGCCAGGCGCTGGCGGTCGCGGGCCAGGGGCCAGAAGTGCGACAGCCACCAGTGGCTGAGCAGGATGGGCTGGGACTGCTGAAAGTGGGTATAACCAGGCAGAAGGACACCCAGGTCGGTTTCGGCGCGTTCGACGAGCTCGGTTTGCACCAGCTTGAGGTAAGCGTCGACCCGATCGATGGCATCCAACAGCCACAGAACGAAATCGGTGGCGACCTGATCGTTGCGGCTGCGCCCGGTGTGCAGCTTGCCGCCCACCGGCCCGGTCAGCTCGGTCAGCCGCCGCTCGATGGCGGTATGCACATCTTCGTCGGAAGGAGCGTGCTCGAACTGCCCGCCGCGCACCTCGGCCAGAATGTCGGTGAGTCCCTTGACAATTTGTTGTTGTTCGTCGAGGGTGATGACCCCGGCTTTCATCAAGCCTTTGGCCCAGGCAATCGAGCCGCGCACGTCCATTTCGGCCATGCGCCAATCAAACGGCAGAGAAGCATTGTATTCCCATGCAATAGGGTCTAACCCGCCCGAGAACCGTCCGCCCCATAGTTTACTCATCTGTCACCTCTGAAGAAGTTTTCCACGAATTTCACGAATTACACAAATTTTTCAGAATTTGAAGATTTTGGAAACTGAAATTATATTCTGAATTCGTGAAAATTCGTGTCATTCGTGGAAAAACCTTAGTCCCGTTTGAACGTGGAGTAATCCGGGGAGTCGTACTCGACCTTGGTCCCGGCAACGATGTCGCGCATGGCGGCCACTTTGAGCGGCAGGCCGAAGAGGGTGATGAACCCGGCGGCGTCGCTCTGGTCATAGACCGAGTCCTGGCCAAAGGTGGCGAAGTCTTCACGGTATAGGCTGTGAACCGACTTGCGCCCGGCGGGGATCAGGTTGCCTTTGTACAGCTTGAGGCGCACCGAACCGCTGACGAACTTTTGGGTAACGTCAAAGAAAGCATCCATCGCCTCGCGCAGGGGGGTGAACCACTGCCCGTTGTAGACCACCTCGGCGTAGCGCTGGGCCACCACGTCTTTGTAGTGCAGGGTGTCGCGATCCAGGGTGATTTGCTCGAGCTGCTTGTGGGCATCCATGAGGATGGTTCCGCCGGGGGTTTCGTACACGCCGCGGGACTTCATGCCCACCAGGCGATTCTCCACCAGGTCGGCGCGGCCAATGGCGTGCTTGCCGCCCAATTCATTGAGCGCGCGCACCAGGTTGGCCGGAGAGAGGGCCTTGCCGTTGACCTTGACCGGCACGCCTTCCTCGAATTGGATCTCGACGTACTCTGGCTCATCGGGAGCATTCTCGGGTGAGACCGACAGCTTGAACATTTCTTCGTCCGGCTCGGCCCAGGGGTCTTCCAGAATGCCGCCCTCGTGGGAGATGTGCCACAGGTTGGCGTCGCGGCTGTAGATGGATTTGATGGTGGAGGAGACGGGCACGTTGTGGGCGGCGGCATAAGCCAGGGCGTCTTCGCGCGAGGTGATGTTCCACTCGCGCCAGGGGGCAATCACCTTGAGGCGCGGGTCGAGGGCCATAGCGGTGAGCTCGAAGCGGACCTGGTCGTTGCCTTTGCCGGTGCAGCCGTGGGCGAAGGCGTCCGCGCCCTCCAGGTGGGCCACGTCCACCATGTGTTTGGCGATGAGCGGGCGGGCGATGGAGGTGCCCAGCAGATAGTCGCGTTCATACTTTGCGCCAGACTTGATCAGCTTGAACAAGTATTGTCCGGCAAATTCTTCGGTCAGGTCCTCGATATAAATTTTGCTGGCGCCGCTGGCTTTGGCCTTCTCGGGCAGTCCGGAGAGTTCCTCGCCCTGGCCGACGTCGGCGGTGTAGCAGATGACTTCGCAGCCGTAGTTCTCGATCAGCCACGGGACGATGACGGAAGTGTCCAGGCCGCCGGAGTAGGCCAGGACGACTTTCTTGAGTTGGGTTGTTTGGGGTTTCTTCGCCATAATAAATGCTCCTTGGATTGGATGAGAGGGTGGAATCACAAAAAAATAGCCCTCCGGGCGGAGGGCTTGGTTTTACTTTTAGGATTTCGCGTTTTAGGAAAGCAAGCGAATGATATCCCGGCAGGTCAAGCCGACCTATCCCAGAGAGTGGGCAGGCTCGGCTTTCGTCGGAGGCGAAGTTCGCGCGGGAATAACATGGGCGCAACTATACTACACGGATTGGGAAAAGTCAAGTTATTTAATGAGTTCAAGCCATTTCTTGCCCCAAATTGAATCAATCTTCTGTAAACGGTTCTTCTTGAGGTTTTCTTTCATAATCCAGCGCACGTCTGGATCAGACTCTGCCAGCCATTTTTCCAGGCGCGGCTTGCCTTCTTCCGGCAGGGCCGCCACCGCCACGCTCCAGCAGTAAGCCATGCCTTTGCGCAGGGCCAGGAATTCTTCGCTGCGGCGGGAAGGGTTTGCCAGGATGGACGCGGTGATCTGATCGAGGATATCCAGCACGGCCTGGGCGTGGCGGGGATCTTTCAGCAGGCGCGGCTCGCACAGGGCCGCCGCCGCGGCGCGCTGTTCCAGCGGGCTGCCCCGTGCCCACTCCCTCATCTCTGCCACCAGGCGGTCCATGTTCGCGTCGCCCAGGCGCTGCAAGGCCATTGCCACGGCCTCGCGGGCGCGCCAGCGTGGGTCGGAAGCGCATGCGCGCAGGGTGGGCAGATGTTCCATGTGCCCTTCAGCCACCAGCCGCCCCAAACCCAGAATCCCGCAGAAAGCCAGAAACTCTTCAGGCGTGTTCACCGGGGCTCGTTCCGCGCTGTAGGTCAGCAAGCGCTGAAACAACGCCAGGTTGCCTTCGTCGGCTACGGCCTGCCCCAGCTCGATGTTCCCGCGTGGGCCAGGCAAACCGGATTCCCGCAGCAGGTAAGCATCCCAATCCTGGAGCGAGCGCAGCAGTTCACGATATTCTTGCTGCTTGCTCATCCTGGAACCTCGTTTTGATGGGCGTCCCAATCGTTTTGCCACAACATGGTGCAGTTGCGCCCGCGGTCCTTGGCTGCATACAGAGCCTGGTCAGCCCGGCTGAGGAGCGTTTCCAGGGTGTCTTGCGGGCTCGAAAGCGTCGCCACGCCCAGGCTGGCGGTGACAGTAATGGAATACGGCCCGACTACCGAAGGCGTTTCGGCGGCCATCCGGCGCAGCCGTTCGGTGAACTCAAAGGCCTCCGCCCCAGCAGTTTCGGGCAGCAGGAAGATAAATTCTTCACCACCCCAGCGTGCAAACAAGTCTTTCTTGCGCTTGGTGCGCATACAAAATTGGGCAAAATCAAACAGTACCTGGTCGCCCACCTGGTGGCTGTAGGTGTCGTTTACGTTCTTGAAACGGTCCAGGTCGGCTATCACAATGGACATGGGTTGGTTGAGGCGCAGCGAACGCTTGAGTTCTATTTGGGCCAGTTCCATGAAGCGCCGCCGGTTATATACTTCGGTAACCACATCTCTGCCGGCCAATTCCTTGAGTTCGATCTGCATCAGTTTGAGTTCGGTGATATCCCGCCAGACAATGAGCTTGCCCAACGGTTGACGCTGCGAATCGAACAAGGGCGAGATATGCACGTCCAGGTAAGTTGGTGGAATCCGGTCCAGGGTGATCTCTGTGCGGGTTTCTTCGGCGTAGATTTTTTGTAATTCCACGCCTGTCGGCAAGAGATTGCTTACCGGTTCCCCGATGCGCAGGTCGGGTAAAGCAGCTTTGGCGGCGGGGTTAAAATCGACCAGGCGGTTGTGGGTATCCAGCACCAGAACACCGTCGGTCATGTTATCCACCAGCCGGTCGCGCGCGATGGGGACAATCTCCATCAGGCGCAGGCGCAGCAGGGCGAAGGCGAACACCACCCCGGTGAGGGTGAACGAGAAAGGAGTGTTATCGGCGTTTGGGAGCAGGTTGAAGCCCAAGGTGAACACCAAGCTGCTGATCCAGGTCAGGCCCATGCCAGCTATGATGGTCAGATACTGCGTCCGGTACAAACCCTTGGCCTTCACGATGCCGCGTGCCAACAAGATGAAGGCGGCGGCGATGAGCGCGTACGAGTAAACGATATTGGCGGTGGAGGCTGGCCCGGCATTCAAGATGCTGGCAGTGTTCAGGTCGCGCTTACCGCCGAAGAACAGGTTGTGCCAGGGGTCGGTCCACATGAGCAAATTGGTCAATACGGGCTCAACGCACAGGGCCAACAGTAAAGTTTTTTTCAACCATTTTTCACCGCGCAGCACCTGGATGACAAAAACCAGGACTGCCGTGGGCACGATGGTGACCCCCAGATAGGTGATATCCAGCCAGAAGTAGGGTGTGGGCCCGGGAAGATCGGCCCAAAAGAGGGCATAGGTAATGTCCCACCAGGCCAGCGCGCCCATGAGTACGATGAGCGGGGTTGCTCCCGGAGCGCCGCGGCGCATTTGCCAGACCAGCACAGCGACAACCAGGCAAATGATCCCGGCTGCCAACAAGATTCCGCTGGCCAACAAATTTGGAGGGGCCATAACCGCTTTATTTTACCAGCGTGCGCGGTGTTCCTCGGCAAACCCAACCAAATCTTCGATATGGATAACCTCGCCACCATCCAACACGGCCTTGCCGGCGTAGCGTCCAAACATTTGATGCACCTCGCTGTCGATGACGCCCAATTGAGTGGTAGCAATGCGCTCTTTGAAGGGCGTCAGCGTGATATCCAACCGACCGGCATCGTCGGTGAAGCGCCAGGGACGCATGTAGTCGCCGGAGGTGTAATCGAAGGCCACCGGGCCGAGTTTATGGAGGCGCCCGTCGAGAATGACACAATTTTCACCGGCTCGGCTGAGGTCCCCAAAACCTTTCCCCAGGTTCAGCCCCACCCGCCGCCCGTCGGCCAGGAAACCCGATGCGCTGGCCCAGTTCCAGAAGCTCTGGTATTCCCACACCCCGCGACCCCAATCCAGCGAGCCCAGGCTTTCGTCGGGGCGCAGTTCCTCCAGCCAGTCGCCGTAACGAATAGAGCCGCCGGCGGGCATGCAGTTGATCTTGCGATTGTAGTAGAAGCGCTTTTGGCCGATGGGAATGACAATGGTCATCGACTCGTGCTCGGGCGGGCAGGTCATCTCGATCTCGGCTTTGATCCCGCGACCGGCGTGGAACCCAGGCCAATCGACAAAAATGCGCCGCGCGCCGGGCAGGGCCTGGAAGCGCAGGGTCATCTTTTCGTTGGTGAAGAGGCTTTCTCCCTCGGTGCTGTTGCGCGGCAGCAGCACACCTTTGCCCAGGGGGATGACGGCGCCTTCTTCGTGCAATTCACCGCTGGAAAAATCGAGGCTGTACACAAAGATATTTCCAGCGTAGCCGAGATCGGCGATGGTGGCGGAGAAGAACCGTCGCGGGGTAAAGACGGCGTAGTAATCCCAGCGTTTGATGCGAAAGCGCTGCAAGAAGCGCAGCGCATAGAAATGTGCGTTTTCCAGGTTGCAGTCCAACAGCGGCTGGCGCATCCAGCCCACCTGGGCCAGTTTGCCCTGCGCGTCCAACAATGGACCGGGCTGGGTCAATTCAATCTGCGAATTCATGGATATTCCCTCCCCATTGCATTAACGAAGTTTTTCGAGCAGGTCCCTTACGGCAATGATCATTGTTCCGGGCGAGTCGATATAAATCATGTGCCCACTATCTTCAGCCAGAACAAAGCGTCCGGCGGATGATTTTTGAGCCAGAGCCTGACTTTGTTCGATCCAGTACGTTTGAAACGCGTCCGCTGATTCGCCAAAAGCGGGGTTGGGCTGCGCGGCGTTGATCACCAATAAGGGCAGGTCGCCAAAGGATTCAATGCCGGCGACCTGACGGGCGCTTTCTCCCAACAGCTCCTTGTGTTCTGAGGCCAGCGCCTGCAAATAAGCGCCCTGAGTCTGATCTTCAGGGGCTTCAGAAGTCAATAACGCCTCAGCTTGCGCCTCCATCTCTTGTGCCTGCGCCATGAACTGGGCGGTCAGTTCGGGAAAGGTGCTGCCGTCTTGCATCCAGCCCAAGGGGGTGGGGTCGAGCAAAATCAACCCGGCGGTCACATCCGGATATTGGGCGGCAAATACTTGCATGTTCACCCCGCCCAGCGAATGACCCACCAGAAGATAAGGCCCGGGCAGGGCGGCAGCCTGCAACAATGCGCGCAGCTCGCTGGCAGCTTGGGCACTGGTGCGCGGCAGGGGGCCGGGCTCGCTTTGGCCGTATCCGGCGCGGTCGTAACCGCACACCGTGGCTGTCTCGGACAGGTGACCCATGACGGCTTCCCAGTTTTTGTAGGAGTCGCCCGCGCCCACGTCGATGACCACCACCTGCCTTCCACTGCCAACACACTCTAAATAAAGGCTGTGCGTGCCGATATTAAAGGATTGACTGACCGGAAAGCCCCCGCCGGCGCAGCCGCTGAGCAAGAGAGCAGACACCAGAAGCAGCGAGAGAGCAGGGGCACGGCGCTTGTTCATTCTTTTTTAGAGGCTAATAGTTCGGCAAGTTTTTGTTCTTTTGTGGCCCGGTCTTTGTAGTGCACAGGGGTAGCCAGATGGCGGCGGAGTGTGACTTCATCTAGTCTCGGTTCGTAATAGCAGCGGAACATCTCGAGAATGGAGAAGTGCTCGCCGGTATAGCGCTCGTACACGACCGGGTCTCCGGCTTGGAGCGTGCCTTCTTGCAGGACGCGGCAGTAGAAGCCAGGGCGCTCGGCGGCGCGGAAACGCTTGATGAAACCAGGGTCGCCCATGCGCGCCGCGAGAGTGCTGCAGGGAATGCGCGGCGAGGTGACTTCCAGTACCACAGAACCAATCGTCAGCCGATCTCCAATGAGGACCTGGGCGGTTTCCAACCCTGCAATGGTCAGGTTTTCACCAAAAGTGCCCGGTTCGAGGGGCTGTCCCAACTCCTGAGCCCACCAGTCATAGTCGGGGCCGCCGTAGACGTACACGGCTTGATCTACACCGCCATGATGTTGAGTGTCGCAAATAGCGTCGTCTTTCAGTCCTAGTCGAGATACAAAGACTGCCTCACGGCTGGGTTGCTTGAAGATGCCCGTCAAACCGGAAGGTTTGGCATTCTGAATGGGCTGAGCTTGCCCAATATTTACACTAAGGAGAGAGAGGGGAGTATTCATGGTAAGCAAAGTATAGACAGAATAGAGACGGGGGTCAAGGAGCGAGATATGATATGATAACTGCCTTATGGCACGCCGGAACGTAACCACTTTTTTTATTTTGTTGGCTACCCAGACCGTCTCGTTGATCGGCAGCCGCATGACGGCCATGGCGATGGGGATCTGGATTTACACCGAGACGGGCAAGGCCGCGCCGCTGCTGTTGGCTTCCTTTTTTGCCGAACTGCCGGGGATGCTGGTGGGCAGCCTGGCGGGAGCGTTGGTGGACCGTTGGCCGCGCAAGGCGGTCATGATCCTCTCGGATGCGGGCCAGGCTGTGGGCAGCCTGCTGTTGCTGCTCAGCTTCGCCTCGGGGCAGTTTCAACCCTGGCATCTGTATGTCGTGTCGTTTTTGCAAGGTTTGTTTGGCACGTTCCAGGGGCCGGCCCGAGATGCGACCACCACGCTGCTGATCCCAGCCGAACGCCGCGAGCGCCTGAACGCAATCATCGAGCTTTCCTTTCCGTTGGCCAGCACCATTGCGCCTGTGCTGGCGGGTTTGCTTTACAGCGTGATCGGGGTGACAGGGGTCATTTTCATCGACCTGGGCACATTCCTGTTGGCGGTCCTGATGGTGGCCTTCCAGACCATACCGCAGCCGACGTCCAGCGAAGAAGGGTCCGAAGGGCGTGGGCAGTTCCTGGCTGAGGCGCTGGGCGGGCTGCGCTTCTTCCTCAAGCGCCGCGCGTTATTTTTGTTCTTGCTGTACCTGGTGTTTGTGAATTTCTTGCTCAACGGCCCGCTGGAGCTGGCCATTCCCTACCTTATCGCGGTGACCGGCTCGGAACAGGAGATGGGTTGGGTGGTGGGGCTGATGAGCCTGGGAGCTTTCAGCGGGGCGGTGTTGATCAGCTTATGGGGAGGCACCCGCCCGCGCATGATCACCATCTTGGGCGGGCTGGTTCTGAGCGGCGTCATGTTTCTGGTGTATGGCACAGCCCGCGTGACGCCCGTTTTGGGCGCGGCGCTGTTTTTACTGATGGTTCCACTACCCATCAATAATGCGCTGATCGTCTCGATTCTACAACTGAAGACCCCACCCGATTTGCAGGGCCGGGTTTTTGCTTTTTATGGCCAGGCCAGCCTGTTGGGTTCCACGGCTTCGTTCGCGCTCATCGGTTGGATCGTGGACCATTGGCTGGAACCGGCGGTGGGCGGGCCAGGTTGGGAACGGGTGTCCTGGCTGGTGGGCGAGTCGGCAGGGGCAGGGATGGGGTTGGTGCTGGTGGCGGCGGGTGTGCTCATGCTGGCGGCTACTGCGCTCACCTGGGCGCAGCGCTCCATTCGGCGGCTGGAGCAAGATTTACCAGACCATCAATAAAATAGAGCTGTTCCGAAATGAGGGTCTCACCACGCGGATTCTCAACGATATGGTTTTTCCAATGTCACTTGACTTTTGCAAAAGCCTCGCTCTTTCGTATGGGGCGGGTTGACTTTGGAAAAGCCATATTCTCAACGAGCCCCAATATTGAAATCAGCGAGCGGGTATGCTATAGTTTTAATGCACTGGCGAATAGAAACATCGCACTCGCTTTGTCAGGCGCTGAAACACCCTAACCTGGGACACCTCGTCGTTCCCGCCCTCGCCAGGGCGGGATTGTTATTTTGTAACGATTCAGAGGGCGAAGGACGCTCCCCTCTTCTATCCCTGGCTGAACAGTTACATTTTTTCAAAGAAGGAAGGTGAAATATGGCTGTCATTACCCTTTCACGCCAATACGGCAGCGGCGCAGACGAGATTTCCAGCCGCGTGTGTGACGCTCTGGGCTACCGCCTCTTTGACAAGCGCTTGATCGCGCGAGCTGCCGCCGAGGCGGGAATCTCCGCTCAGGAAGCCATTGATTACTCCGAGGAAAACTATCATGTCAAAGGGTTCCTTGACCGGCTGTTGGGTCGCTCCGCGCCGGTTGCGCAGGTGCGTGTCTGGCGTGAGGATCCCTCTGGAGGCCGCAGCACCGAAGATCTTGCGTTGAGCGAAGAAGCCGCGCTGAGCCTGGTGCAACATGCTATCCGCAGCGCTTATGAAGCGGGCAATGTGTTGATCATGGGACGGGGCGGCCAGGCCTTACTCAAGGACAAGCCCGGCGTGCTGCACGTTCGCCTCGAGGCTCCTCTGGAAGAACGCATCCAGCGAGTCAAAGATCGCTTCAAGGAGTCGCGCCATCTGTTCCAGGCCGATATTGAAATTCGCCGGGAGGCTCAGGATTATATCCTCCAACGCGATCAGGCGTCAGAAGATTATCTGCGCCGGTATTACGACATTGACTGGGCGGATTCGTTGCAGTACCACATGATCCTCAATACCGGGAAGATAAGCCTCGACCAGGCCATTGAATTGATCGTCACTCTGGCTCGCCAAATGGATGCGCAGCGCCAGCCAGTCGTCGCGCACGCCTGAGCGGGTTTGCCAAAAGTAATTCTTAATCGTTACTGCTCAGCCCTTTGGGAAAAGAGTCCGAATTTGTGGTGTTTCACCACAAATTCGGGACTTTTCTACCAGGGCTTGAGTAGTTGCTCTTATTCTGAAATCCGCCGTCGGGGATGTGACAGTTCTCTGGCGGCGGGAATTTTTTTGCGCGGCTCTAGCGTTGATATACGATTTGACCGTCGATCAGCACCTTTTCGGCCACAGTTCGATAGTCAAAAGGGTGCCCGCTGAAGATGACCACATCGGCATCTTTGCCCGCCTCCAGGCTGCCCACCCGATCCTGAACGCCGATTACCTCGGCGGCGTGGAGGGTGATCGCCTTTAGAGCTTCTTCTTCGGGCATGCCTTCGCGGACCGCCAACGCGGCATTGATGCTCAGATATCGCACCGCCGACATCTCGTCGGTTTGAATAGCCACCTTGACACCCGCCTTTGCCAACAAGCCCGGATTCTTGGGGGTCATATTGCGGAGTTCGTACTTGCTTCGGGAGAACAAGATCGGTCCAACCGTGCAAGGCACGCCTTTCTTCGCCAGGATATCGGCGATTTTGTACCCTTCGGTGGCGTGTTCGATGTTCAGGTCCAGGTTGAATTCTTCGGCAATCCGCACGGCAGTAAGAATATCATCAGCCCGGTGAGCGTGGATGTGAACGCGCATCCCCCGATTCAGAACGCGAGATAGAGACTCCCACTTCAGGTTGCGCTCTGGGGCGGCAGGTTCTTTGACGTCCTTCTCGCCTGCTTGAACTTTGGCCCGATAAGCCTCCACGTCTTTCTCGTATTGCTGCCATTTGGCTTGATAGTTTTGCGCGCTGACCAATGCGCTGCGCAGTTCGCCCGCATTGCCCATGCGGGTGGAAGGCATCTTGTTCTTTCCACCGTATACCCGGCGCGGGTTTTCACCCAGAGCCATCTTCATTCCGGCGGGTTCGAGCAGAATCATCTCCTCAATACTAGGGCGGGGAGCAGTTTTGATGCAGGCCCAGGTTCCTCCGATCAGGTTGCCGCTGCCGGGGCCGGTCATGATGGTGGTGACACCGGCTTCTACCAGGTCGGGGAAAGCCATGTCTTCGGGGTGGATGCCATCCAGGGCGCGCATGTGCGGGGTGATTGGGTCAGTCATTTCGTTGCCGTCGGCATGTTCCCAACCAATGCCGTCCCCAAACAGGCCGGTGTGGCAGTGAGCGTCGATCAGGCCAGGCATGACCACTTTGCCGGTCGCGTCGATGATCTCGGCCCCCGCTGGGACGGGCAGATCAATGCCCACGGCCTTGATCTTGTCGCCCTCGATCAGTACCGTGCCATGCTCAAGAGTTCCTTGGGTGATGGTCATGACGGTACCATGGATGATTGCAAGCATGTTCGATCCTTTCTGGCTAAGCAGCCAACACAATCAATTCAGTCTGCGGCTCGGAAAGGAACTGTGCGCCTTGCTCGGTGACCAGCACGTCCTCCTCGAGGCCGATATAACCATAACCGGGCAGCATCAAGCCCGGCTCAAGGGTGTACACCTGCCCGGCTTCTACACGGTAGCCGGGAGCTTTTCCATAGCGATCCCAACGCGGACCAAGCAAGCCGCCGCCATCGTGCGCCAGGCGGCCCAATTGATGCCCCGTGGCGTACATGTACTGTGGATATCCGGCGCGAGTGACATACGAGCGGGCAATCGAGTCAATCTCCTCGCCAGTGCGCCCTGGTTTGAGCGCTTTGGCGGCTGCCTGGATGGCTTCCATTACGGTGTTGAAGCCGCGCCGCACTTCGGCGGGCGGCTCGCTTTCGCCGGGGGCCAGGGTATAGGCCAGGCGCTGAATGTCTGAGCAGTATTCGGCCTGACGGACGCCAAAATCGATGTGCAGGATCATTCCTGGCTGGAGGATGATTTCGCCTGGCTCGCCGTGGCCTACCGGTGAGTCCGGCCCGGCGTTGACGATGGGGCAGCCCTCATAGCTCCAGGCTGCTTCCAGACCGCGCGCGGCCATTTGTTCGTGCATAAAGGAGGCGATTTGCCGTTCGCTCATGCCTGGCCGGGCGAAAGCAAAAGTTTGCGTATAGATTTCTTCGGTCGTGCGGATCGCGGCGCGAATACGAGCTAATTCGGCGGGGGTTTTGCGCCCGCGGAGAGCGCCGATGAGGTCTTCCGAGGAGGTTAGCCGCCCAGCGAAAGGGGTTCCAGCCAACATCTCGATGAGCAACTGGTACATGCCGTGAGTCAAACCATCGGCCATCACGTCGGTCGTTGAAGTATTCAGGGCCAACCGGCGCGGGGCCAGCCGCTCGAGCACTTCGCGCAGCGGTGGGCGGATGGACTCATCGTAGGGAATCACCTGAGTATAGGCTCCGGTGGACTCAGCCACGTGCGCCTCGTGCCGCCCGAGAATGGCAATGGTCTCGCCGTTGCGGGCAATGAGCAAGGCGCTGGGCCAGGTGAGGCTGGCGCTGCCATAGATCAAGGGCAGTACGGGGTCGCTCCCGGCGCTGGTCTCACGGACAAAGGTCAACCAGGCATCCAGGTTCAGCTCGTTGAGCAGCCCGACGGCCTGGCGCACTTTTTCTTGCACGATAGTGAGCATAGAGAAATTATACTGGATTTGGAACTACTCTACGGGTGAAGAAATAAGGTTCTCTGGGAGCTGCCGTGGTAGCTGCTTCACCACGCCAATTCCCAATGACCCAGAAATAAAAGTCATTTTCTACTCTACCGACAGTCGTTTCAAATATTTTCCAAAATGTATATAATGGGTAAAGAAAGGAGATTTCTCCATGGAAGGTTCCTACAAACTCTTAGCAGTTCTCCCTCACCCCGATGATGAATCGTTGGGCATGGGGGGAACGTTGGCGAAATACGCAGCCGAAGGCGTGGAGAATTATCTGCTCATGGCCACCCGCGGCGAACGCGGCTGGACTGGCCCGGCGGACGAGAATCCTGGCCTGGAAGCGCTGGGGAAATTGCGCGAAGCCGAGCTGCGCGCCGCCGCCCAGGTGCTGGGCGTGCGCGAAGTCGGCATTCTGGATTGGATCGATGGCGAGGTGGACCGGGTGGATCCTGTCGAAGCGGTGATGAAGATTGCCTGCCACATTCGACTGGTGCGCCCGCATGTAGTGGTGACGTTTGACCCCTTTGGGGCCTACGGTCACCCTGATCATATCGCCTTGTCGCAATATACAGTAGGCGCGGTGATGGCCGCGGCGGATGCTGGCTTCCTCAGCCCTTATTGTGATACGCCGCATCGAGTGAGTAAGTTGTATTACATGGCCGATACACTCAACACGATTGAGGATTATCGGAAGATGTTTTCCGAGCCCATCGGCATTGAAGTGGATGGCGAAAACCGGGAGCACACCGGGTGGCCGGCCTGGGCGGTGAGCGCTCGCATTGACACACGCGCCTACTGGCCGGTGATGCTGAAAGCCATTCAGTGTCACGAAAGCCAGGTACGGGATATGGTGGCCAAATTGGCGGACGCGCCCACTGCGTTCAGCCACCCCGATTGGTGGGCTGAACAGTCGTATTTCCGGGTGTTCAGTATGGTTAACGGTGGCCGCGCTGTGGAAGCCGATTTGTTCGAAGGGCTGCGTTAGCCTGCGCGGCTTGCTGGCGCGGTGAATTTCCAGGTGTTGAGCTCGGGCAGCCAATGGTAGGCCGTCAGGTCGAGC
This sequence comes from uncultured Anaerolinea sp., assembly GCA_964403875.1. Classification (GTDB taxonomy): domain Bacteria; phylum Chloroflexota; class Anaerolineae; order Anaerolineales; family Anaerolineaceae; genus Anaerolinea. The sequence goes on from CAYOHX010000019.1 coordinate 26,396, forward strand.
TGGATAGGGGTGATACTAACGAAGCCTTCCGCCAGCGCGCCAATGTCGGTGCCACGCTCTGGAATGCCGCCGGGGACGCTGCCAATGGCCCAGTAGTACGGTTTGCCGCGCGGGTCTTCGCGTTTATCAAACTGCTCATGGTAGACGCGCAGTCCCAGGCGGGTAATTTGCATGCCTTTGATCTGTTCCAGGGGTAGATAGGGTACATTCACGTTCAGCAGCAGGTGTGGTGCGATGCCGTTTTGAATGGCTGACTCAACCACCTGCGTGGCGATCGCGGCTGTGCCGCTGTAATCTACCAGTCCAAGGTGGTTGTCGGGAGAATCCACTGAAAAGGCAATCGCGGGCATTTCCCAAATGGCAGCTTCCATGGCGGCCGTGACGGTTCCTGAGTAGGTCACGTCGTGGCCCAGGTTGGCATAAGGATTGATCCCCGAAACAACCAGGTCAATTTTTTCATCGAAGAATCCGGCATGGGCCAGGGCCACACAGTCTGAGGGAGCGCCATCGCAGGCCAGGGCATCCGTGCCATCGGCCAACACCACCGAACGGACCCGCAGAGGGCGGTCTAATGTTTTTACGTGGCCCGAGGCGGACCAGTTACGATCTGGGGCCAAGATGCTGACCCGGCCAAACGGGCGCACCGCCTGGGCCAGGGCTAATAATCCTGGGGCGGTCACGCCATCGTCATTGGTAACAAGAATATGCATTCAAAAATCTCCTTTCTTAGAAGCATAACGTGCCCCTTTTAAAAGGCGGTGAAGAAATGGTTAGGGATGTGTAAACTTCTCGCGCAATGGATGAAAATTTGTTAACAATTCAAAACCTTGACGTATTTCTCTGGGATGGTAAACTTCGCCCTCAATGAGAACAATGTTGTTAGTTGTCCAGACCACTGATAAGCGCTTGAAGCGCAGCCTGCCTCACCCCATCCGGGCGTGCGGGCTTTCGGTGGTTTAAACGGGTTCCTGACTCAGAACCCTTACCCACGTGTAAAAGCTCTCCGCTGCGGAGGGCTTTTTTGTTTTCCACAACCAAAGGAAAGCGAATCCCTCCAACCCGGCAGATAATCCTATTTTTGGTGGAGGTAGAAGATGGTCGAAATTTTGGATAGCACACTGCGAGAAGGCGAACAAACCCCTCAGGTGAACTTTACCATTGAGGAGAAGTTGGAAATCGCCCGGATGTTGGACCGGATTGGGGTGGATATGATCGAAGCGGGCGATCCCAGTGTTTCGCCGAATGTGTTTCAGGCGGTGAAGCGCATTTCTGGACTCAAGCTGCGCGCCGAGATTGTAGCCCATTCGCTGGCGACGAAAAGCGGCATTGACCATGCCCGAGACTGCGGGGTGCAGCGCGTGGTGGTGTTTTATCCCACTTCGAAGATCCACCTGGAAGCTAAGATGCACCGCAGCGAGGATGAGGCCGTGGATATCATTTGCGAGCACATTCGTTATGCGCGCAGCCTGGGCTTGAAAGTGCGGTATACCCCCGAGGACGCCTCGCGCACCGATTTTGTTTTTTTGGTGCGGGTGTGCAATGCGGCCATCGAAGCGGGCGCCGACCGGATCAGTTTTGCCGATACGCTGGGCATTCTCCAGCCGCATGAGATGTGCGAGCGGATTGTGGAACTGCGCCGGAGCCTGCTGCCGTGCAGAATCGACCTCCACTGTCACAATGACTACGGCCTGGCTCTGGCCAACAGCCTGGCGGGTATCCGCGGCGGCGCGGACTGCATTCACACCACGGTCAATGGATTGGGCGAGCGCACGGGCATTCCAGACTTGTGCGAAACGATCCTGGCGCTGCGCAACCTGATGGGGGTGGAAAAGTACGACTTGCGTGGATTGACGGAAATCTCAGCTTATCTGGAGCGTTCGACGGGGTTTTTCATGGCTCCCAACAAACCTGTGACGGGCACGAACGCCTTTTCGCACAAATCGGGGGTGCACACCAATGGGGTGCTCAAAGACCCACGCACCTATGAGAATTTTGACCCGGCTCTGTTGGGGCGCGAGCGGCGGATCGTTATCGATAAATACACCGGTAAACGGGCAGTCCAGGTGCGCCTGGAGGAATACGGTGTGATGGTGGAGGGGGAGGAATTGGATCGGATTGTGGACGAAATTAAACGCACGGGTGACGAGCGCAAGATGTTGCACGACGCGGACATTGTGGAGATTGCTGAGCGGGTGACGGGGCGCAGGATCGACATCTTCCCCAAAGATCTCAACGCACTGGTGATGATCGCGGTGGAGTCACACGTGTACACGGGGGCGGTCGTGCAGCGGTTGAAGGCCCGGCCTGAGGTTTCGAGCGTGTATGAGATCACTGGGGATTATGACATCAGCCTGTACGTGCGGGTGCAGAACACCTGCGACCTGAATAATTTCATCGAGGAACTGCGCGCCCTACCGGGAGTGAAGCTGACCGATACACGGGTGGTGCTCAAGAAACATGCCGAGGCGGTTGCGTAGGGTCGCAGCGGTGGAAAAAGGTTGGCAAATTCATCAAAGTTGATCTGCGCCCGTGAAGAGAAACCGCAGAGGTGCAGAGTTCGCAGAGGAACACAGAGAAAGAAAGAGAAAGAACAAGTAAAAAACATAGAATAACCGGCCGAAAGCGGATCGCCGAAAGCGAACAGCGAACCTCTTTCTGGCTAACGGCTGATGGCTTACAGCTTAGAGCATTCTTCGGAGGACACATGGGTACATTGGTTGAAGAAATATTTTCTCGCAGGGTTGGGCATACCGTCGAACCCGGTGAAATCGTTTTGTTGGACGTGGATGCGATCATGAGCCACGACAACACCACCCCGCTGGCGATCAAGGCCTTTCGGGAGATTGGCAAACCGCTGCGCGATCCGGATAAAATTGTGATTCACTTCGATCACGCCTATCCGGCCCCCAACCTGCTGGCGGCGGAAAACCAGCAGAAGATCACCCGCTTCGTGCGTGAGCAAGGCATCCGCCATTTCTACCGCCGTGGGGTGTGCCACCAGGTGATGATTGAAGAAGGTTTTGTGCGCCCCGGCGGTATCTTGATCGGCGCGGACTCGCACACCGTGACCTACGGCGCGTTGGGAGCTTTTTCCACGGGGCTGGGCTCGAGCGAGGTAGGCGCGGCCTGGGTGACCGGCAAGACCTGGTTCCGCGTGCCGCCCACCATCCTGGTGCGCCTGGAGGGGCAGACTCAGCCGGGCGTGTACTCGAAGGATGTGATGATTTCGTTGGCCGGGCAACTGGGCATGGATGGGGCTACGTACCGGGCTCTGGAGTTTGCGGGCTCGTATATTGATGAGCTGCCCGTCCATGCGCGGATTGTGTTTGCCAACATGTCGGTGGAGGTGGGAGCCAAGTGCGGTTTGATTGCCCCCGATCAGAACACGGTGGATTTCCTGGCGCGCGAGACTAAAGCCCAGCCACCCTTCGAGCAGTTCCGTGCGGTCAATCCCCGCTATGAGCGAGTGATCGAAATGGATGTTTCGACCCTGGAGCCGCAAGTGGCTTGCCACCCGGATGTGGACCAGGTCAAACCGCTTCGCGAGGTGGCCGGGCTGGAGATCGACCAGGTCTACATCGGCACGTGCACCAATGCCCGTTACGAAGATTTGGAGATCGCGGCTGGCATCCTGCGCGGGCGGCAGGTGGCTCCCTACACGCGCACGCTGGTCACTCCGGCCAGCCAGACCATCTATGAGAAAGCGCTGGCCAACGGCTTGATCCAGGTCTTCTTGGACGCGGGCTGCACCGTAAACGCGCCGGGCTGTGGGGCTTGCATTGGGCGGCATGGGGGCGTGTTGGCTGCGGGCGAGCGGGCTTTCACCACCATGAACCGCAACTTCATCGGTCGCATGGGCAGCCCAGAGGCAGAGATCTATCTGGGCAGCCCGGCGGCGGCTGCGGCAACGGCCCTGGCGGGCAAAATCGCCGACCCGCGGCAGTATGTGTGAGAAGAAAAGAGGCGCCGCAGAGGCGCGGAGGGCGCAGAGAAACGCAGAGAAAAAGAGAAGAGTGGTTTATTAAATAAAGCCGAGAGCGGATCGCGGAAAGCGAACAGCGAACCTCTTTCTGGCTAACGGCTAACAGCTTATGGCTTACAGCTTCTTGGAGGACATCATGGGAAGAGCTTGGAAATTTGAAGACAATTTGAATACGGATGAAATCATCCCCGCCCGATTCAATATCACCATTGACGAGCGCGAACTGGCCAGCAAGGTTTTTTGCGAGGTGCGCCCCGATTTTGCTCCCGGCGTGCAGCCGGGTGATGTGGTGGTGGCGGGCTGGAATTTTGGCTGCGGGTCATCGCGCGAGCATGCCCCTATCGCTATCCGCGGGTCGCAGGTGCGCTGCGTGATCGCGGCTTCGTATGCGCGCATTTTCTTCCGCAATGCTATCAACATTGGCTTGCCCATCCTGGAATGCCCCCAGGCCGCCGCCGAGATCAACGAGGGCGACGAGGTGGAGGTGGACCTTGCCAGCGGCGAGATCTTCGACCGCACAACCGGGCAAAGGTATCAGGCGAAACCTCTGCCCGAGTTTGTGCTCAAGATTGCCGCAGCGGGCGGGTTGGTGCGGTTTTTGAAAGAGCATTCGCTCGAGGAGCTGGTGGAATGAGCGCGCGGCGGGTTTGCCTGCTGCCTGGCGACGGGATTGGCCCGGAGGTGATCGGCGCGGCCCGGCGCGTGCTGGAGGCGCTGCCGGTGGTCTTTGAATGGACGGAGGGCGAAATTGGCTATGGAGCTTACCAGCGCCACGGATCGCCGCTGCCCGAGGCCACGTTGGAGAAGGTGAGGGCTGCCGAGGCCACCCTGTTTGGGGCGGTGACCACTCCGCCAGACATCCCCGGTTACTTCTCGCCCATTCTGCGGCTGCGGAAGACCTTTGACTTGTATGCCAACCTGCGCCCGATCCGCTCGATTCCTAACCCCATTTCGCGGCAGGGCATTGACATGGTGATTGTGCGGGAGAACACCGAGGGGTTATACTCGGGGATTGAGCGCCTGGAGGAAGACGGTGCGCGGGCGGTGACGGAGCGGGTCATCACCCGGCGCGGCTCGCAGAGTATTGCGCGGGCAGCGTTTGATCTGGCCCGCAAGCGTGGCGCGAGCAAGGTGACCGTGGTGCACAAGGCCAACGTGCTGCGCCAGACCTGCGGCTTGTTCCGCCGTACCGCGCTGGAGTTGGCCGCCGATTACCCCGACCTGGTTGTGGAGGAGCTGCTGGTGGATACCTGCGCGATGGAGTTGATCCGGGCCCCCGAGCAGTTTCAGGTGATCGTGACCACCAACCTGTTCGGTGATATTCTCAGTGATGAAGCCTCGATGTTGGTGGGCGGGCTGGGGCTGGCGTCATCGGGTAATTTAGGCGAGGGGGCGGCGGTATTCGAGCCGGTACACGGCAGCGCGCCCAAGTTGGCGGGCACGGGGCAGGCCAACCCGCTGGCTACGCTGCTCTCGGCGGCGATGATGTTGGAGCATTTGGACGAGGGCCGGCAGGCTGCGCGACTGCGCGCGGCGGTGGAGCAGGTGATTGCGGCGGGACGGGTGACGCCCGATTTGGGTGGCACGCTGCGCACCGAGGAAGTGGTGGATGCGGTAATTCAAGTTTTGGAGGGAATGGCATGATTCGCGTAGGTTTCTTATATACCCGAGTGCGTGTGGAAGAAAAGCTTTTGCTGCAAGAGTTCGCCAAGCGTGAGAACGTCGAAGTAGTGCAGCTTTGCGATGAGAACGCCTTTTTTGAGATTGATCGCCTGCCGGCGGAGGTGGATGTGCTCTTCGAGCGGTCGGTGTCTTATTCTCGCGGGGTATATATCTCGCGCATTTTCGCCGCCAATGGCGTGCCGGTGGTCAATCCACCCGAGACCGCGGAGCGCTGCGGAGATAAGTACGTGACCAGCCAGATTCTGGTGCAGCAGGGCATCCCAACGCCCCGGGTGCTGATGGCCTTTTCGGAGGAAGCGGCGTTGGCGGCGGTGGAAGCGATGGGCTACCCGTGCGTGCTCAAGCCGGTGGTGGGCTCGTGGGGGCGGCTGCTGGCCAAGGTGGATAACCGCGCCACGGCGGAGGCCTTCATCGAGCACAAGGCCACGCTGGGGGTCAATCACCAGGTGTTCTATATCCAGGAGTTCGTCAACAAACCTGGGCGGGATATTCGCGCGTTTGTGATCGGGGATGAGCCGATTGGAGCCATTTACCGCAGCTCGGAGAACTGGATCACCAACACGGCGCGGGGCGGGGTGGCGAGTAATTGCCCGGTGACGCCGGAACTGGCGGAACTCTGTCAACGCACGGCGCGGGCGCTGGGTGGCGGATTGTTGGCCATCGACGTGTTCGAGTCGGAGAACGGGCTGACGGTGAATGAGGTGAACCATACGATGGAGTTTCGCAACAGTATCGCGACCACGGGGGTGAACATTCCGGCGTTGATGGTGGAGTATGTCTTACGGAGTAGTAAGGTTAATGCATGAAGGGTTAAATATTGTAGAGGCAGTTCATGAACTGCCCCTACAATATTTAACGTTCACATCTCCTGGGGATTTGGGGTAGAATCACGGTATCACCCTTTTCTGTTTCCTCTGGAGTTGATTTCTATGACTAAGACGTTGAAGGTTGGCATCTTGGGGTTGGGCGGGATTGCGAACACCCATGTCCCCGGTTGGAAAGCTTCCCCGTATACCGAAATCGTGGCTGGCAGCGACGTGCGCCCGGAGGTGTTCCCGGCGTGGCGCGAGAAGCACGGCTTGACCCATTTCTACGAGAATCCCGCCGATTTGATCGCCGATCACGACATCGACATTCTGGATATTTGCTCGCCGAATATGTTCCACACTGAGCAGGTGGTGGCGGCGTTGGAAGCGGGAAAACACGTGATTTGCGAGAAGCCGCTGGCCCCCACACCCGCCGAGATTCGTAAGATGATCGAGGCCCGAGACCGGTCGGGCAAGCTGCTAATGACGGCGCAGCACTTCCGTTTCCACGGGCATTCGCGGGCGCTGAAAGCGGAGATCGACGAGGGAGCGCTGGGGGATGTGTACCATGCTCGGGCGTGGTGGCTGCGGCGCAGCGGCCTGCCCATCGCGCCGACTTTCATCTATAAGAGCCGCTCGGGCGGCGGGCCGTGCATCGATATCGGCGTGCACGTGCTGGACCTGACGCTGTGGCTGCTGGGGCATCCAAAACCGGTGGCGGTTTCGGGCGTGGCCCGCGCCGAACTGGCCCACCACCCCGGAGCGTTCACGTCCTGGGGGAGACACCCCATTCCCGCCGACATGGACGTGGAAGATTTCGCGGCGGCGTTTGTGCGTTTTGAAAATGGGTCCACGTTGATGCTGGAGACTTCCTGGCTGCTGCACCACCCCGACGAGGACATCAAGGTGTGGCTGTATGGCACGGAGGGCGGCTGCCAGTGGCCCAGCGCGGAGATTTATACAACCAATTACAAGACACGCCAGTTGGTGACGCAGGCATTGAAGCTGACCCGTGACGAGATGGAGCCGCACGCCCTGGAGTGTGTGGAGTTTGCCCAGGCGGTGGCCGAGGGGCTGCCTTCGCCGGTTCCGCCGGAACAGTCCTTGCAGGTGCAGACTATTTTAGATGGAATTTACCGCAGCCAGGCGGCGGGAAAAGAAGTATCGATCGCGTAGCAGGGAGAGAGAAGCCCGCAAGGAAGCGCCACGCAGAGGGCGCGGAGAAAAACAGGCACACCGGGGGCGGTTTTCCACCCCCGGTGAGTGTTTGTTGTTGGGGCGCTGGTTTTCGGTTATGGTTGCTGGAGGTAGACGGTGAGTGTGCCGGGGGATTGGCGGTTGGTGATGCGCAGCGAATACGCTCCGGCGGGCATGTTGGGGTCGGGCTGAAGCCAGGGTGTGTCTAACGAGGCAGAATAGCCTTCGCCGCGCAAGATCACCTGTTCATAGGAGCCGGGTCCGACCAGGCGCAGATCGATGTGGGGGGTGTTGATCTCGCGGACTTCGACAAAGATGCCCGGTCCGCCGGGGCTGGACAGGCTGAAATGCGCCAGCTCAAAATCTTCAAGGTCGCCCGCGCTCAGGTCAATGGACGCGGCCCGGGCATATCCGGCAGGCGGCTCGACGGGCTGGGCAGCCGCGCCAGGGAGGGTCAGTTTGAGCGTAATGGCTGAACCCCACACCAGGAGCAAGATGGCTCCGGCCCAGAGAATGGGGGCGCGGGCTTTGTTGGGGTCCCAGGGGGCCGGGTCGCGCAAGGTGAGCAGAGCGGGGCGCAGTCCAACGGAGCGCTTGAAAAACAACACCCAACCCAGAATGTACAGCAGGGCCGCGCCAGATGCCAGGAGGAGCGGATTCGCGCCGCTGTTATCCAGGAAGTGGGTCACGTCATCTCCGGGCGGCGCGTTGCCAGCCAAATAAACAAACGGCAAGATGATCCACACCAGAGCGGTGTTGAGCACGCCCATTGCGCTGATCAATTTGACCAGTTCTATCAGGGGAGTATCCCGGCGGCGAGTAACCAGCATCCAGGCAAACCAGGCCAGTAGGGGCAAGGCCGCGCCGCTGATGTTCATCACGGCCCGACCGGAGCGGGTGAGTTCGCCCGAGAAGTTCACATGGGCGTTGAAGGGGTTGAGGTCAAATTCGTTCAGACGAGCGCCCTGTATCACGGCGGTCAGGGCGTGACCGCCTTCGTGCAGGAAAATATACAGCGACAGGACGGCCAGGCAGAGATAGAGAAAGACGAGGATCTTTTGAGGGGTCTTCAAGGTTGCGCTCCGCGATGAGATTCGAGGAATTCTAGCACGCGCTGCTGATAAGCAACAGGGTCAGCCAGGGCATAGCCGCCATGATCTACACCGGGAAGAATCCACAGCTCTTTGGGCGGTTGGGCGGCGGCGAACTGGGCCTGGGCCTGAGCGCCAAGGGCCTCCAATTCGCCGAAGATCAGCAGCACGGGGCGGGGGGCCAGGTTGGGCAGCGCTTCTAAAGAACTGATTCGGCCAGGCCAGACGCCCAACCGCGCCCAAAGGATGAGGGCTACGCCGCGCTGGATTTGCCATTCCAGTGAAAGCGGGCGGGCGGGGGGCGTGAGTAGAACTTCGCTCCACAGGTCGGCGTACTGACCTTCGGCGATGATGGCTTGAACCTCGGGGCGAGAGACGGAGCCGCGCAGCACCGCCGATCCGCCCACCGAAAAGCCCAGCGCGGCGATCCAATGTACACCGGGTTGAGCCTGGACAAAATCCACGGCGGCGTGGAATTCATCGGTCTCCCAGGCGCCCAACCCCACGGCTTGACCGGCGCATTGCCGGTAATCGAGGGTCAGCGCGCCGAAGCCATGATCGGCCAGGAACCGGGCTTCGGGCAGCATCGAATCGCGGCTGCCGCCGTGGCCGGCCATGAGCACCACAGCGCCCCCATTTTGAGGCGGGCTCCACCAGCCACGCAAACGCAAGCCGTTGGGCAGGGCAACTTCTACCGGCTTAAAACCGGCTGGAGCGGACTGGAGGCCCGCCGGGCAGGGCGGATGGAGCAGGGTGTCAACGTAGCGGGCGGAGAGGGCGGCGATGACGATGGGCCAGGCCAGCGCCAGGGCCAGCAGGGTTCGCCCAACGCGGCGGATCCACAACCGCCTGCGCATCAGTCATATCCTTCGGGCTCGATGTGCACATAAGCGCGATCGACTTCGGGCTGTTCCTGAAGGCGCTCGATGATTTGGTCAGCAATGTCGTGCGCCTGGCGCAGGGTCATGCTGCCGTCTACGTTGACATGTAAATCGACCACCAGGCGGGTGCCGGTGTATTCGGTCATCATGTGGTGGACACGCTGGACGCCGGGCACGGCTTCCGCTATGCTCACCAGCCGCTCGCGCAGATCCGGGTCGGCCCCGGCGCCGGTGAGGAAGTCGAGGTTTTCTTTGCCGGCGCGGGCCACGTTGCGGAAGATCCACAGCGCCACCAAGACACCCGCGATGGGATCGGTGAGGGGGTGAACAAACGTGGAGCCGACCGCGCCGACCAGGGCGGCGGTGGAGGTGAGCACGTCGCTGAGATTGTCACGAGCGGTAGTCGCCAGGGTGGGGCTGTCGAGGCGGCGAGCGATCCAGCGGATGCGCCAGAACATGAAGGCCTTGACGACCGCGCCGCTGACCAGCACGAGGGTGGGCAGACCGGGGTCGACGGGCGAGCCGCCTTCCACGAGGCGTGTGATGGCGGCGCGGGCGGCTTCAAAACCGGCAAAGGCCATTGAGAAGGTGACAGCCATGCCAACCAGCGGCTCGAAGCGGTTATGTCCTTGCGGATGAGAGAGGTCGGGAGGGCGCTGAGCGACCCACAGTCCGAAGGCCATGAGAAGAGAATAGACCACATCGGAGATGGAGTTGGCGGCATCGGCGTAGATGGCCACGCTGCCGGTCAGGTAGGCAACCAGAGCTTTGGCGGCGGCGAGAAGGATGTTGCCGCCAAGAGTGATGACGAGGGCCTGGGTGAAGAGACGGCTCTGGTCGGGTTGGGGGGTGTAGTCGCGGGTCCAGCGCATTGGTTGAGTCTACCATAATTAATGTGGGTTAAATCGGATATCCATACCAAATTCATGATGAATCACTCCAATAATCCTGATACCTCTCACGTGACAATTATCGGTAGTCGATGTATAAGTTTTCTGATATCCACAATTCGTTTTTTAAACCACACAGCCAGAGGTGAAAGAGATCTCTTCTTTTTCCTTTTGAGTAGTTGGATTGGTTCATCATCGGAGAAAAGTAGGATATCGATACCTCTGGGGAGGGGTTTCCATGCTCAATGTTGTCATTGGAATAGGAATTTTGGTGAGCGCTTTTCTGGCAATTCGGGAAAGCCGCTTGCTGGTTACGGCGCTTTGGCTCGCCTTGACCAGCGCGCTGGTTTCATGGCTGATGTTCCGCATGGGCGCGGCGGAGGTGGCCGTGGTGGAACTCAGCGTGGGAGCCGGGTTGGTGACCGTGATCTTCGTCTTCGCCATCAATATCGCTGGAGATGAAGTGCTGGGGTCTCAACCACTGCTGCCGCGCCCGCTGGCCTGGCTGGCCGTGGTGTTGGCGGCTGTATTGCTGGCCTGGCTGATTTTACCGGCCATGCAAGCGCCTGAGTTCGTATCAGGGTTAGAGCAAACAACCAGCCTGCACGGCTATTTCAAACAGGTGCTGTGGCACGATCGCAGCGTGGACGTGATCCTCCAAGCGGTGCTCATGTTCGCGGGTGTGTTGACGGTGCTGGGCCTGCTGACCAACGACTCGTTCACCACCGGGAAGGAGGAGAGCCATGACCTTCAATCTCATTAATGTGGTCGTGGTGGTCATCGTAGGGCTGGTGGGGATTGCCCTGTACGGCATGTTGGTCTCCCGCAACCTGATGAAGATTGTGGTGGGGCTACAGTTGGCCGTCAAAGGGGCGATGTTGGCCTTCATCCTCTCGGGCCGTTTGAATGGCAAGATCGACGAAGCGCAGAGCCTGGCTCTGACCGTCATCGTGGCGGACACGGTGGTGGCGGTCGTGGCCCTGGCGTTGGTGGTACAGGTGCGCCGCAAGTTTGGCACCCTCGACATTAAAGCGATTTCGACGCTGCGGAGGTAGGCCATGAATTACGCGGCTTTATGCATTGGATTGGTAATCGGCTTGCCCTGGTTGGGCGCGCTGTTGGTGTGGTGGGCGGGTGATCAACGCCCCCGGCTCCAACATGCGTTGGCGGTGCTGTTCTCGGTGGCCGCGGGTGCGGCGGCGGTGCTGCTCATCCCGCTGGGTTCTGAGGAAGCAGCGGTGAAGATCGTAGTGGGCAGCGCCTTTGGCGATTTCACCTTTGTGCCGGACGGCCTGGGGGTGTTCCTGGCGGCAATTGCCACGGTAGTTGGTTCATTGGCTGTCATTTTTTCGGTCGATTACATGAAGGGCGAGGCTCAGTTGGGCCGTTACTACGCCATGATCTTGTTCTTCATCGGCGCAATGGCTGGGCTGGTGCTCACCGCCAACCTGTTCCTCGTCTTCCTGTTCTGGGAAATTACCGCGCTTACGTCATACGCGCTGATTTCCTTCTATAACGATGATCCCAAGGCTGTAGCTGGAGGCATGAAAGCCCTCATCATCACCCAGTTGGGCGGGGTGGGGCTGCTGGCAGGCGCACTCATCAGCTATGCTTACCTGGGCAGCTTTGAGATTTCAGCGCTGTTGGAGAAGGCGGAAGTTCTCCCGGCGGGCGCGCTGGGAATCTTGGCTTTCGGTTTCCTGATCGCCGCGGCGGCGAAGTCGTCGCAGTTTCCTTTCCAAACCTGGCTGCCCGACGCGATGGAAGCGCCCACGCCCGTTAGCGCCCTGATCCATGCGGCGACGATGGTGAACGCGGGTGTTTACCTGCTGGCGCGCTTCTACCCGGCCTTTGAGGGCGTTCCCGGCTGGCGCGAAGCGGTGATGGTGGTGGGGATGCTCTCGGCGGTGCTTTCGGCCATCATGGCGCTCACGGCTTACGATCTCAAGCGCGTGCTGGCTTATTCGACCGTCAGCCAGTTGGGTTACATGGTCTATGCGGTGGGAGCGGGCGGCGTGTTCGCCAGCCAGTTCCACCTGTTCAGCCACTCCATTTTCAAGGCCCTGCTGTTCCTCAGCGCGGGCGCGGTGATCCACGCGGTGGGTACGCGCGATATGCGCCAGATGGGCGGGGTGGGCAAGCAGATGCCGGTGGTACGGGCGGTCTTCGTCATTGGCGCGTTGGCGCTGGCGGGCCTGCCGGTGCTGAACGGCTTTTGGAGCAAGGAGTTGGTCTTAGAAGCGGGGTTGGCGGGCGGTCCCACCTGGATGTTGGGCGTGATGATCTTTAGCGCTGGCCTGACCGCGCTGTATACCTTCCGCTGTGTGTATATGGTGTTCTACGGTCAGCCCGCGGAGCATCGTCATGCGCACGACGCGGGGGTGTTCATGAAGATTGCCCTCATCCCCCTGGCCCTGGCTACGTTGGTTTCGTGGCTGGCGGTGGGACCCTTCAGCCACCTGTTGGAAGAGACCCTGCCCTTCCACGGCATTCACGTCCACCCGTTGGGTGAGGTGGCCCTGGAAATTGTGGAAGCTCCGGTTACCTGGATCGCCCTGGGGGTGATTGCTCTGGGCCTGGCGGCCTGGATGCTGCGCAAACCGCTGCGTCTGATCAGCGAGCCGCTGCAGGGCCTGGCGGGTGTTGCGCGCAACAGCTTTGGCTTCGAGTTCATCAACCGCAAGGTGGTAGATTTTACCCAGCAGCTTGCCGAAGATCTGCGCGCCGGGCAAACGGGCGTGTTGAGCTGGAACTTGCTGGCAATCATCGTCACCCTGTTCGTTGTCGTAGCTATCTTATCCCTGGGAGCGTGACGAGATGGATGCACAAATGGCACTGCTCTGGATGTTAGCCCTACCCATGGGGGCTTCCCCGGTTGCTTATCTGATTGGCCGGTTGAGTTATCGTCGTTCCAAGGGCCTGTTTGGCCTGGCCCGCTGGGTGACCCTGGCGGCAATGCTGCTCACCTGGGTCCCCTTGTTCATCGTTGGGCGGTCGGTGATCCTGGACGGCCCGGTGTCGTTCAATGTGGGGCGCATCGTCATGGAGATGGATGGCATTGGCCTGCTGCTCTCGGCCACCGTGGTGCTGCTGGGCACGCTGGTGACCATCTTCTCGCTTTCTTACATGAAGGATGAGGAGGGTGGGGAGAAGTTCTACGCTCTGCTGCCCGCCTTGTGCGGGATGATGCTGGGCCTGGGCTGCGCTCGTGACCTGTTCAACCTGTGGGTGTGGTTTGAAGGCATGGCCATCACCTCGTATCTGCTGGTGGCATTTTATCGCGAGCAGGAAGGCGCGCTGGAAGCCGGGGTCAAGTACCTGGTGCAGTCAGCAGTGGGATCGGTGCTGGTGCTGTTTGGCATCTCCATCGTTTTCCTCAAAGCGGGCACCCTGGACCTGGCCGAACTGCGCGGTGTGGTGGGTGATATAGGCCCTCTGGGGTTGGCCGCCGGCGCTTTGTTCCTGGCGGGCTTTGGGGTGAAAGCAGCGTTGGTTCCGGCGCACACCTGGCTGCCGGACGCGCACTCGCAGGCTCCCAGCGGCATTAGCGCCATGCTCTCGGGCGTGGTGATTGAGGCCGGGTTGGTGGCGCTTCTGCGCTCTTTGGGGGTGCTGTCGGCCACGTCCACGGCTTGGGGAGCGCTGCTGCTCCTGTTCGGCGTGTTGAACATGGTGCTGGGCAACCTGATGGCCTTGCGCCAAACGCAACTCAAACGCATGTTGGCCTATTCCAGCCTGGCCCAGGTCGGTTACATGCTGATCGGTTTTGGGGTGAGCATCGCTTACGGCCTCTCCAATGGGGCGGCGGGTGGTTTCTTCCACCTGTTCAACCATGCCATCATGAAGGGCCTGGCCTTCCTGGCGGCGGGCTCGCTGATTTATGCGCTGTATCTGTCGCGGGGCAAGCATAACCCGTTGATGGTGCAGGACCTGGACGGAGCGGCGCAGCGCTACCCGCTGACGGCCTTCGCGCTGAGTGTGGCGCTGCTGGCGTTGGGCGGACTGCCGCCGCTTTCGGGCTTCATGTCCAAGTGGCAGATCTTTTTGGCGGGGGCCGAGACGCGCAGCACGGCTTTGCTGTGGTTGGTCATTTTTGCCGGGCTCAACAGCGTGCTCTCGTTGGGGTACTATGCTCCACTGGTCAACCGCATGTACCGCCGCCAGCCTTCACAGGCGGTGAAAGAGGGCAATCCCGTGGCGCTGTCGATGGCTTTGCCGATGATCGTGATGGTGCTGTTCACGGTGGTCCTGGGCTTCTGGCCGGTGTGGATGTCCTGGTTGACCGCTCCGGCGGCAAGCAGCCTGCTGGCAGGATTTGGGTTCTAAGAGGAGGGCCGCATGGATTCGAATTTACTTTTCTCTCCGGTCATTGCGGTTCTGGTGTACGTGCCGCTGGTTGGGCTGCTGGTGTGGTTGGGCAAGCAACTGGCGGGCCCCGAGAAATCAGATGCCGCCAAGAGCAGCATCTACGGCTCGGGCGAAGAAGCGCCCACCTACCTGGCCGCGCCTGGCTACCGGCCTTTCTTCCTGGTGGCGCTATTTTTTGCCATCCTGCACCTGGGTATGCTGGTGCTGGGCCTGAGCGATTTTTCGCCAGCCAGCGCCATTTACCTGGTAGGGTTGATGTTTGGTTTGATCGCCTTAATTTTGGGGTAAAGGAGCTTTAATGGATACCAGTTTACCGACCCCCTGGCAGCAAGTATTGAATAAACTGCGCGATTGGGCGCGGATCAACTCACCCTGGGCTATTCATTACAACAGCGGCTCGTGCAACGGCTGCGACATCGAGATTCTGGCCACTCTTACCCCGCGCTATGACATCGAGCGGTTTGGGATCAAGCTGCAAGGCAGCCCGCGACATGCCGACGTGCTCATTTGCACGGGGCCGGTCACGCGACAATCGCGCGAGCGGCTGCTGCGCATCTACGAGCAGATGCCCGATCCAAAATTTGTGGTGGCGGTGGGATCGTGCGGCCTTTCGGGCGGCGCGTTCCGCGGCTGTTACAACATTGTCGGTGACATCAGCGAAGTGATCCCGGTCAACGTATACGTGCCCGGCTGCCCGCCCCGCCCCGAAGCCATCATCTACGGCGTGGTGCAGCTCCTGGAAACTTTGAAGAAACCGGCGGCCTAGGAGGCAAAAAATGGAAACACAAACTGCTTTGACGCAAGCACAGGAGCTTCTGCAGCCCTGGACGATCAGCACGGCGCAGCCCGAGGCGCACCGTTTGGACGTGAAGGTGAGCCGCGAGGATTTTAAGACGGCCATCACCGCGGTGAAACAGGCCAAGTGGGGCTACCTGGCGGCGATCACCGGGTTGGATGTGCCTCCCACGGAGGAGAACGAGGGACAGGTGGAAGGGCTGTACCAGTTCTGCGAGGGGGCCGCGGTGCTGTCGATCCGCGTGGCGGCGCCATATTCCGACCCCTATCTGCCCAGTATCTGCGACCTGATCCCTGCCGCAACGCTTTATGAGCGTGAGTTCATCGAGATGTTCGGTGTGTTCCTGGAAGGCACGCCCAACACCGATCGGCTGCTGTTGGCAGACGATTGGCCGGTAGGTGTCTACCCGCTGCGCAAGTCCTTTACTGGTTTGGACACCCTGGAAGGGAAGTAGGAGGGATTCATGGAAGAAAACAAGAAATTCATCGTGCCGATTGGACCGCAGCATCCCGCGTTAAAAGAGCCGGGGCATTTCGCTTTCTCGGTGGAAGGCGAAATCGTCACCGGGGCTTCGGTTCGGTTGGGATATGTTCACCGGGGCATGGAAAAAGGCGCTGAAGATCGAAATTGGACGCAGTGCCTGTATTTGTTCGAGCGGGTGTGTGGCATTTGCTCGCACGTGCATGCCACGGCCTTTGCTTTGGGCGTGGAAGCCCTGGCCAAGGTCAGCGCGCCGCCGCGCGCGCAGGCCATTCGCACACTGGTGAGTGAGCTGGAGCGCATTCACAGCCACATGCTGTGGTTGGGGGTGGCGGCCCACGAGGGCGGCTTCGACACCCTGTTCATGTACTCTTGGCGCGACCGCGAGACGGTCATGGACCTGCTGGAAATGCTGTGCGGCAACCGGGTGAATTACTCGATCAACCTGCTCGGCGGGGTCAAGTTTGATGTGGATCATGCTCAGCGAGACGCCATTCTGCGCGGCGTGGATTACCTGGAAGAACGCACTCACCACTACTTGAAAATCTGCACCACCGACCGCACCTTCCTGGGGCGCACGCGTGGCGTGGGAGCCATGACCCGCGAGCAGGCCGAAGAATTTGGTTCGGTGGGTCCCACGGCGCGCGCTTCAGGCGCGGTTCGTGATGTTCGCATCGATGCGCCTTATGCTGCTTATAACGAGTATCCGGTCAAGTTGGTGACCAGCGATGCGGGCGATTTGATGGCTCGCTTCGAGGTGCGCATTCGGGAACTGTTCGAAAGCTTCCGCCTCATTCGTTTGATTTTGGATAACTTGCCGCAGAGCGAACTGACCGTGCGCATTCCGCGCCGCCTGCCCCCTGGAGAGGTGGTCAGCCGGGTAGAAGCGCCGCGCGGCGAGCTGTTTTACTATATCAAGAGTAACGGCAGCGACAAGCCCGAACGGGTCAAGGTGCGCACGCCCAGCCTGTGCAACTGGGCTTCCGTCATCCAGACGGCGGTTGGACACAAACTGGCAGACATGCCCATGATCCTCTCGGGGATCGACCCGTGCTTCTCTTGCAATGACCGCCTGGTGAGTATCCAGCGGGGCAATAACAGCCAGGTTTGGACCTGGGAAGACCTCCGCCGCTATGGAATCGAGTACTACCGATGAACAATCTGACCGTTCCCCCACTGATTGCATTTTTGCTGTTCCCCGGAGGTCTTTTCCTGATGTTCGGAGGCATGGCTTACGAATGGATTGACCGCAAACTGGTGGCGCGCTTCCAAAACCGCATCGGGCCGCGCTGGTTCCAGCCGCTGGCCGACTTGCTCAAGCTGCTGTCCAAGGAAGAAATCACTCCCCAGGGCGTGGACCGGGTCTTGTTCTACCTGCTGCCCATCCTGGCCCTCTCGGCGGCGCTGGCTTCGGCGCTGTACGTGCCGATCGCTGGGTTTGCTCCGGCTTACAGCTTCAAGGGCGACCTGGTGGTGGCGCTGTATATGCTCAGCGTGCTGACCTTGTGCCTGGGTCTGGCGGGGGCCAACACGCCCAATCGCTTCGCCCTGGTCGGCGCTACCCGCACCCTGACCCAGTTGTTTTCCTATGAAGCGCCGTTTCTGCTGGCGCTGCTGGGTCCGGCCATTGTGGCGGGCACCTGGACGATTGGAGAGATCAACGTCTACACTCAACTGCACCCCTGGCAGATGATCCTGACCCAGCCACTGGGTTTTGTGGTGGCGCTGGTTGGGTTGATGGGCAAGCTGGAGCTGCCGCCTTTCGACGCGCCGGAAGCCGAAACCGAGATCGTGGCGGGCGCGCTTACCGAGTATTCGGGGCGCGGATTGGCTTTATTCCGCATTGGCAAGAACGTGGAACTGCTCATTGGCCTGACCCTGGTGTCAGCCTTCTATCTGGGCGGCGTGGCCAATCCCCTGCTCTTCGTGGTTAAAACCGTGGGGCTGCTGTTTGTCATGGCTGTACTGCAATCGCTGTTCGCCCGCCTGCGCATCGACCAGACCGTGGGCTTGTGGTGGCGGGTTGGCGCGCTGCTGGCGCTGCTCAACTTACTGGTTGTGGCACTGATCCGCACATTGGCTTAGGAGGTACTGGATGAAGAAACCCACCAAGCGTTTGCGCCTGGGAACGATGATCGGGGATGTGATCCGCTCGATCTTTCGCCGCCCGGTCACCCAACAATATCCGTTTGTGCGCACCGAAGCTCCGCCTCGTTTTCGCGGCAAGCTGGTTTATGACGCCGAAAAATGCGCCGGGTGCATGTTGTGCGTCAAGGACTGCCCCTCGGACGCCATCGAATTGATCACCATTGACAAGGTTGCCAAGAAGTTCGTCATGCGCTATCACGCGGATCGCTGTACCTACTGCGCGCAGTGCGTGTTGAGCTGCCGCTTCAAATGCCTGGAGATGTCCAGCGACGATTGGGAGCTGGCTTCGGCCCAGAAACAGCCTTTCGAAGTGTATTATGGTAAGGAAGAAGATGTCGCTTTCCTCTTGGAAAAACGACCTGAAACATGCCCTGAGGAATAACCCAAGGGTGGCCCTTTTGGGCATTGGGAATGAATTGAACGGAGATGACGCCGCCGGGGTTCTGGCGGCGCGCCGTTTGAAGCGACAGGCGCTGCCGGATACCTGGTTGGTCATCGAGGCGGGGGTGGGACCCGAGGCGTATACGGGTGTGCTGCGCCGCTTTGGGCCGGAGTTGGTGCTGTTGGTGGATGCGGCCCACATGGAAGAAGCGCCGGGAACGATCCAGGTGGTGGATTGCGCCGCGGCTTCGGGTTTTGGCGGCTCTACCCACACCCAGCCGCCCTCCACGCTGGCCGAGTTTTTGGCCGCCGATTTAGGCTGCCGCGTACTGCTGGTGGGCATCCAGCCCGGGCAGGTGGATTTCGACATGCCGGTGACCGTAGCGGTGCTGGCGGCGGTGGAGGAGTTGGTGGGGGTGGTGTCTACCTCTGTTCCCTCCCCCTGAGACGGGCAGCGAATAGAAGCAGGCTCTTAACGAATCTGTCAGGGCTGCTGTGCGCTTTAACTGTTAGAATATAGTTGTGTTAACGGTAATGTCCCGGTCGGTTTGGCGCGCAAAGCGCAACCGGGGACCCAATAGCGGTATTTCGTTGGGGGTGGAATGTCCAGGTTCGCGAAAATGCGACGGTCAACATTCTGCCCCGTTTGATTAATTGATCCTGTCCACGGACGGCCATGAACACTTGCGATCAATGCGGTTTTGAAAATCCTCCCCAGATGCGCTTTTGCGGCAAGTGCGGGGCGCGCCTGGGTGAAGAAAGCGCTTCTGGCAGCGCGGTCTTCACGCCCGGTGAACGGCTGGGGGTGATGATGGGCGCGGATTTGATGGAGCGCTTCCGAAAGGCGGGCATGGAAGCTCGCGGGCAGCGGCGCAGTGTGACCATCTTGTTCGTCGACCTGACCGGCTACACACACCTGGCTGAATCGCTGGGGGACGAGGACCTTTACGAACTGGTGCAGCGCTTCATCCGCATGTTGGTCGAGACGGTGCACCGCTACGAAGGCATGGTCGACAAGCTGACTGGCGACGGCCTGATGGCGCTGTTTGGCGCGCCAATCGCCTATGAAAACAACGCTGAACGCGCTCTTCGCTGCGCGCTGGATATGCAAGCCGGGGTGGAGCGCTTGAGCCGTTCTTTCCCGGCACTCAAGGACGAGAACTTGCAGGTGCATATCGGCCTGAATTCGGGCTCGGTCATTGTGGGGGGCGTGGGCGCTGACACCCTGATGAACTACACCGCGATTGGTGACTCGGTGAACCTGGCTCGCCGCCTGGAGGAGATTGCCTGCGGTGGATGCGTGCTGGTTAGCGAGAGTGTCCAGCGCCAGACTTACCGCCTGTTTGATTTTGAAGCGCTGCCACCGGTGGCCATGAAAGGGATGAGCCAACCGGTCACGGCTTACCAGTTGGTGGGCCCCAAGGATCGTCCAGGGTCATCCCGTGGGTTGGAGGGGCTTCGCGCGCCGATGGTGGGGCGCGAAACCGAACTTTCTCGGCTGCGGGCGGTGATTGATCGCCTGGCGGGTCAGCACATGGGCAGCCTGGTGCTGGTGGTGGGCGAGGGCGGCATGGGTAAGACGCGCCTGGTGGCCGAAGCGCGCAGCCACGTCCCCCAAGATGAGATCCGCGTCATCGTCGGCCAGAGCTTGACTTATCGCAAGGCCATTGCGTATTGGATTTTTCAGGATGTGCTGCGCCAGTTGATGTCGGCCCCCGCCGAATTGTCGGCTGTCGATTTGCGCGTTCGCCTGACGGCCTATTTGAAAAACCTGCTGCCGGGATGGGTGGCGGAAACCCAGCCTTACCTGGAAGCGCTGTTTGGTCTGGAACCCGAGGACGAAGCCGCCGAGCGGATTCAATACCTGGATGCGGGGCAGTTGCGCCAGCGGATTTTCATGGCCTTGCGCGATGTGCTGGTGGCGGAAACCCGGCGCAAATCGCTGCTGCTCATCCTCGAGGACCTGCACTGGGCCGATGATTCGTCCTTGGAGATGCTGTTGTTCCTGATGGAAAGCGTGCGCACCGAAGCGCTGGTGATCTGTGCCCTCTCCCGACCTTTTGAGGGCGGGGCGGTGGCAAGCATTGTGGAGCGCGCCCGCCAGCGCCTGGCGACGCGTTTTGTGCACGTGCAACTGGAGGCCCTGGAGCCGGATCAATCGCGCCAATTATTGCAATCGCTGCTGTCCATCTCCGATCTGCCTGACCACCTGGGCGAACAAATTATTCGCCGGGCCGCGGGTATGCCCTTCTACCTGGAAGAAATTCTGCGCAGCTTGATTGACAGCGGGGTGATTTATCACACGGTGGACGGCTGGCGGCTGACCCCTGGGGCCGAAACCACTCGAATTGGCGTGCCTGAAAGCGTGCAAAGCCTGATTTTGACTCGCTTCGACCGCCTGGATCCTTTCCCGCGGCGTGTATTACAGAGCGCGGCGGTCATTGGCGACCGCTTCCGGCTGGCTGTGCTGCGCATTGTGTTGGCGGATATGCCCTCGGGGGCGCTTTCTGAAGCCCTCACCTTCCTGGCGGACCGCGAGTTCCTCCAGCCGGATATGTCCGGGCCGGAGGTGATGTATAACTTCCGCCATGCGCTGGTCTCGGACGCAATTTACAGCACCCTTTTGCAGCGTGACCGTTCTGATCTGCATGGGCGGGTGGGGCTGGCCATCGAAGCGCTATACCCCAACCGCCTGGAAGGGCAGGTGGAGGTGCTGGCGGGGCACTTTTTGCGCAGTTCCATGCTCGACCGGGCCCTGCGCTACCTGATCCTTTCGGGTTTGAAGGCCTCGGCGGCCTTTGCCAATGACCAGGCCCTGTTACACTTTCAGCACGCCCAAGAAATTCTGGATAAGGTGGAACACACCCCCGAGCAAGCCGTGCAGGTGCAAATTGGCCTGGGCGACGCGCAGGTGACCGCGGGCGAATATGCCGCCGCGCTGGAGCATTACCAGGCGGTGGAGGCGCGCCAAGACATATCTGGGCGGCTGCGGGCCCGGCTGGGACGCAAGGCGGCGGTGGCCCTGGAGCGACAGGGTAGCTATGCCGAGGCGGTGCAGCGCTTGCAACAGGCTGCGAGTGAGCCGGACATGGACCCGGTGGAGCACGCTCGCGTTCTCAATGACCTGGGGTGGATCGATTTTCGACGCGGTGACCTGGACGAGGCCGAGGGGTTCTTTAAGCAGGCTCTGGAACTGGCTGAACCGGCAGCGCAGTACGATGTGATTGCCTCGATCTACAATCGCTTGGGCGGAATTTACTTCCAGCGTGACCAGGTGGAGCGGGCCAAGGAGTTTGTTCAACGCAGCCTGGCGCTGCGCGAGCGCATTGGCGATGTGGTGGCGGTGGCTCGCACCTACAACAACCTGGGGTTGCTGGCCTGGAAACAAGGCGACTGGGACACGGCGCAGGAGAATTTCCAGCGCAGCTTCAAACTCCAGTCTAACCTGGGCGATGTGGAAGGCATGATCGAACTGCGCTCGAACATGGGCCTGCTGGAAATTGACCGCGGCAGCCTGCTGGCATCACGCAGTTATCTGCAGGATGCGCTGGCTTCGGCGCAGCAAATCGGGCACACTTATCAGGTCGGGCTGGCTTATCTGCACCTCATCCTGCTGAACCAGGCGGAGGGTGATTGGAGCTCGCTGCTGGATAATGCGAAGTTGAGCCTGGAAGCTTTTCAGAGCATTGGCGTGCAGGAGCACCTGGTGGAGTTGTGGGCCATCATGGGATTGGCCTGGCTGGGATTGAACAACCAGGATCAGGCCGTGGAGTGCGCGCAGAAGGCGCGCCTGGGCTACCAGGTGTTGGGCGGCGATTCTTCGGGACGGGTGGAGGATTACGCCCGTTTGCTCATGCTGGATGGTGAAATTGCCCTGAGGCGCGGTGATTTGGGAGCGGCAGCGCGCAGTTTTCGAGCCAGCGCGGACCGCTTTGGCGAAGTGGCAGATCCGGCCAAGCGTGGGCGAGCCTTGCTCAGTTTGGCCGAGGTGGAGGCGCGCCGGGGTGATCGGGAGCAATCGGCTGCCCTGGTGGAGCAGGCCCGCGCCGCGTTGGGCCGAGCCATGACTCCTGCCGATGAGGCGCGGATGAAGGGCTGCTGTTAGGTTTTTTGACCGTCGAGGGCCCGGCGCGGGGATGTCTATATGTCTGCCTCCGCAACCGTTGCGGCAGATATCGTGGAATGGACGGGGCGACAAACGATCCCTATAAAGGTCGCCCAGCCAGTCTACGTGCAATAAGCCCTTGCGAAAGCGTAACTGAATTCGCCAAACAAGGTTATAAGAGTAGAGGGTGAGGAGAATTCCCCTCTTACAAATCTGGCTGAATAGTGCCGGTGACTGTTTGACCCAAAATAAAAGTTACTACCAGGGCCTGAG
Organism: uncultured Anaerolinea sp.; assembly: GCA_964403875.1. GTDB lineage: Bacteria > Chloroflexota > Anaerolineae > Anaerolineales > Anaerolineaceae > Anaerolinea. Next base: position 49,477 of record CAYOHX010000019.1, read on the forward strand.
CAGTAACCGATCGAATAGAAATACACATCTTGTTGAGGAGTGCTTAATGGGTTCGCAAATTCATTTTACCGATGTGACTTTGAGAGATGGACAGCAAAGCCTGGCTGCCACGCGCATGACCACCCCGATGGCTCTGCGCGTGCTGGAGCTGACTCGGAATGCGGGGTTTTCGACGATGGAATTGTGGGGCGGCGCTATCCTGGATAGCTGCTTGCGATTTACCAACGAAGACCCCTGGGAACGGCTGGACACCTTCCGAGACGCATTGGATGGAAAATCTTCCATCCAGGCGCTCGTGCGCGGGCAGAATCTGTTTGGTTATCAGCCCTATGCGGATGATCTTGTGTTGGCTTTTATCCGCGAAGCGATCCAATCGGGGATTGGGTTGGTGCGCATTTTTGACGCGATGAATGATTTTCGGAATCTGCAAACCGCGCTGGTTGCCAGCAAGGCCTACGGAGGCCAGGTGGAGGCTGCGATCGTCTATACGGTGAGCCCGGTGCATACCACCCAGTACTTTGTCGATTATGCGTTGCAGCTTCAAGAAGAAGGCGCTGACCGGATTGTGATTAAGGACATGGCGGGTATTCTGCATCCGTATGATGCGATTGAACTTCTCAGGGGTTTGAAAGAGAAGCTGACCGTGCCGCTGGCGCTGCACAGTCATTCCACAACCGGGGTGTCGCTGTTGAATGGCGTGATCGGCATGATGGCAGGAGTCGACTCGATTGACACAGCCATCACGCCGTTTGCGGGGGGATCTTCTCTGCCGCCGGTCGAGGTGTTGATGGTGTTCGCCGAGGAGTTGGGCATCGAGCACCACCTGGATAAGAAGGTTTTGCTGCAAGCTCAGTCCGTTTTGTTTGAGGTGGCCGAGGAGTTGAAAGACTTCAATCCCTATCACGGCCGCTACTATCGCCCCATTCGATTTGAGGATGTGGACCGGAAGCAGGCCCAGACCATTCTCAGTCGCCTGGCGGAGGGGAGCCGGGAAGGGGTGGAACAAGCGCTGGCAATTTCGCGAACCATGTTAGCGGACCTGGGTTACCCCGATTACGACGATCGGATTTTTGAGTCACAGATACCGGGTGGAATGTTAACCAACCTCTATGACCAACTGAAGCAGATCGGCCAGCCTGCCGAAACGATGAATGATGTGATGAAGGAAATTCCCATCGTCCGCGCGGATGTCGGCTATGTTCCGTTGGTTACGCCAACCAGTCAGATCGTTGGGGCTCAGGCGGCTAGCAATGTGATGATGGGTCGGCGGTATGAGATGGTTTCGGAAGAATTCAAGATGATTTTGCGCGGGGAATTTGGCCGCACACCGGCGGAGCCGAACCCTGAAATCATCGAAAAGGTGCTTGGCGCAGACGAACCCCGCATGAAATATCGGGCAGCTTCCTATTTGAAGCCGGTTTTAGAGGATCCGATCGAACTGCCATTTATTCAATCCAAGCGGGATTTGCTGCTGCATCTGATGTTCCCCCGTACGGCGGAAAAATTCCTGAAGACATATCGAAAATGGACCCCCGAGCCGGTGTTTGAGGATGAAGTGATTTGCTTTTAGGCAGCCTCTCGCGCGGTATCTAAAAACAAGGAAAAGATGATGGCCCATGAAGAAAACCCAACCGTCTGGTCTTCGGATCAAGGCGATTTGCGGAAAAAGGCCGCTCAACCGGCTGCCGCTCGTTCAGTTCCGCCTGGAGAGCAAACGGTCTATCTGCACCGCGACTCGAAAGGGCGGGGCGGGAAGGTGGTAAGCCTGATCAAGGGACTGGTGTTGACCGAGGCGGATTTGACCGCTCTGGCCAAACAGATCAAGCAGGCTTGTGGCAGCGGGGGCACGGTGAAAGACGGGATGATAGAGATTCAGGGGGATCACCGCGAGCGGATTGCCGAGACTCTGCGGAAATTGGGATACAAGGTCAAGCTGGCGGGTGGATGAAAAACCTCGCCCGAGGGCGGCGGGGCATTTGGCATTTTGAATCAAAAACCCCCTTCCCAGGGGTTTTTTGATGGATGGGCGACTGGCCTGGGAAGGGGGAACGAGACTGAGGGGTGACGTAGGTTTTAGCGCAATTCCTCAGACGTTTTCTAGGGTTCGATGATCCAACCGGAGACCGCGGAAGTGGCGGTGTCTGGGCTGACGCCATTGATGAAGTTTTGGACGAAGACCGGATCGGTCCAGGTGCTGCTGCCCGACCAGGCCCCGGCTCCGCCGGACCACGCGCCCGCGCCGCCGCTCCAGGCTCCAGCGCCGCCCGCCCAGGTGGTGTAGCCGCCGGACCATGCGCCCGCGCCACCGCTCCAGGCTCCGGCCCCGCCGGACCATGCGCCCGCGCCGCCGCTCCAGGCTCCGGCCCCACCGGACCACGCGCCCGCGCCGCCGCTCCAGGCTCCAGCGCCGCTGGTCCAGGCGCCAAACCAGGCCGGGAATCCGCCGCTCCAGGCTCCCGCTCCGCCATCCCACGCGCCGTAATGGTCGGTCAGGTTGGTGTAATCCACGCCGCTCAGGCGGAACTGTCCAACGGTTTCATCGAAGTAGGTGAAGCCCTGGTAATGAATATCTCCAGCCAGGTCGGCCCAAATATCCAGGCCTTGATTGGCTGCGCCGCTGAGATCGTCTTTCATCACGGCGTCGTACACATTCAGGCGGCCCGCGCCTTGCTGCCACATGCTGTAATGCACGTCGCTGCCATCTTCGGTCACCCAAGGTAGGGCCGTGGCTGTCAGGCGATATTTGACTTCGTCGGGGGTCAAGTCGGGATTGCGCGCCAGGATCAAAGCCGCCGCGCCGCTGGTGATGGCTGCGGCTTGCGAGGTGCCGGCCATGGAGAAGTAGGTGCCGAAGACCCAAGAGGCCGCATGTTGGCGAACCACATAACTTCCGGGGAACATGGTGGAAACGATATGCGCGCCAGGAGCAATCAGGTCAGGCTTGACGAAGCCGTCCAGGGTGGGACCGGAGGCCGAGAAGGGAGTGATGTAGTCGTCGCTCCAATCCTCGACCGTGTAGTTATCGGTGAAAGCGCCCACGGTGATGGCGTAGGGGTTATTCCCTGGGACGGCCACGGTCATGGGATCGGGGCCACCATTGCCGGCCACCGTCACCACCACCAGGCCCTCGGCCCAGGCGCGAGTTACGGCCATGTTGAGCGGGTCAGCCCAGTAAGCCGAAGTGGGGTTGGCCCACAGCGAGAGGTTGACCACGCGGATGTTGTAGCGATCTTTCTTCTCGATGACCCACTGTAGACCCTGGATGATTTTTTCGTACGTCCCCGCGCCGTTATCGTCCAGCACGCGCACGCCTACCAGATCGATTCCAGGAGCCATTCCGTTCCATTCGCCGTCCCGTCCAAACTGTGTGTTGGCGATTGCCCCGGCAATGTGGGTGCCGTGGCCGTTTTGATCGTGCGGGGTGCGCCGCTTGCCGACCATATCAACCCATGCCACAATATGGCGAGGCCGGCCCCAAACGTCCATTAACAGACCAGGGTGCATGGCGATGCCTGTATCCAGGACGGCGACGGCAATGTTATTGCCACTCACGCCTTCCTGCCATACCAGGTCCGCCCCGGTCAAGTCAGGGTAATCGGTGGCGGGTGTTCCCCAATTGCCGTGGAAACTATCTTTAGACGCTTCCACCGCTTCGTTTGGAGAGACTTGTTTGACGGCCGGTTCGGCCAGGAGCGCGGTGTAGGCCTGGGGGGAGAGCAGCGCGCCGACACCGTTGATGATGTGAAGTTGTGAGGTGACCGTTCCGCCGTGCTGCTCGACGAGGCGGGCAGCTTCCTCAGCGCTACCGGCGATGACCAGGTAGGACTGCGCCTCACCGGATGAGGCCGCGCTGGGAACTGGGCTGAACAATAGTCCTGAGATCAGGATAAAGACAAGGGTGAAAGAGAACCAACGAGCTTTCATTTGAACCTCCTGCTCTCTCAAACGATTCGACCTGGGGTAGACCCAGGCCGAAGGTGTGTTCCTTGAGAGCTGTCATTTCTTCGGCAACCTGGCAATCATGGCCGCGAGCGCGGCTTTAGACCCATAGCTTTGCGCCCCAGGCTTTCACCTGGTTTGCCATTATCGTGAATTGCAATGAACTTGTAACTATTGTAGCAATTATTTACCAGTTATGCAATAGATATTTTGTTGTAATATTGAAAGGTTGCAATGAAAGTGGCCCCGACTTGGGTTTTTGGCGTCGAACAGCCCCTCTTCTATGAAATTCAAGAGTGCGCAGGCGTCAAACACCCGCGCACTCTTGAATTTCGTTGTTCCCCTTTTCTTTGGCTAGTCATTATTGGAAGGGAACTCTCTTATCCGAGATGCTTCTTGATGTACTCGCAGATTTCGTTCATGGCCTGGGTGGCTTCGGGGAACATGGGCGCCATGAGGGCGTAGCAGTGCACCATGCCCTCGGCCACGGTTAGGTTTACATCGACGCCGGCGGCCTGGGCTTTTTCGGCAAAGCGGATCGAGTCGTCGCGCATGGTCTCATGGTCGCCCACCTGGATCAACAGCGGCGGCAGGCCGCGCAGATCACCGAACAGAGGTGAGATGAGCGGGTTGCGCGGATCGTTGTCGCCGACGTAGTACTTGCTGCATACCATCGCCATGCCCTTGGGCGAAAGACACACGTTTGCGCGGGTCTTGTAGGATTCACCGGAGCGGGTCAGATCGGTCCAGGGCGAGAGGGCCACGGCGGCAGCCGGCATGGGCAGGCCGTGTTCGCGCAGGCCCAACAGGGTGGCCAGCGCCAGGCCGCCGCCCGCCGATTCACCCACGATCATCAGGTTCTCGGGACGATAGCCTTGATCGAGCAGCCAGCGATAGGCTTCTAGCGAGTCGTCCAGCGCCGCGGGAAAGGGATCCTCGGGGGCCAGCCGGTGGTTGAACACCAGCGTTTTCACGCCACAGCCTTTGACCAGCTTGGCCACGATGTCGCGGTGGTCGTTGCACGTGCCGCTCACATATCCGCCGCCCACCGTGTAGAGGATGGCTTTGTCGGCGGCAGCGCCGGTGGGCGTAAGCCATTCGGCGTACATGGCGCCGATTTGCAGGGGCGTAATCTCCACGCCTTCCGGCGGCCCAGCGAAGCGTCCCGTGCCGCGTTCACAGGCGGCGCGAAACTCTGGAATCGAGGTATTGAAGTCCCAAACCGGGGCTTTGAGTTTTCCGCTGAGCAGGTGACGGTTGCGCAGCATAAAATTGAAAATTTGGCTTTTGAAGCTAGGCATGATGTTTTCTCCTGAGCGCTTGTGGGAATCGTTCGCAAGCGCTATGCATGAATTCCGTTCATCAATAAATCAATGGATTGGTCGAGCGCTGTCTCCAGGTCGAACTCCTGCGGGGCCAGGTAGAAACGTTTGACCACGAGCATGTAGGCGAACTCGCACAGGTCTTCGAGGGCCTGGACGGGCACATCGGCGCGGATTTCGCCGCTTTGTTGGCCCAGATGAATGATTTCGGAGGAGAGGAGATGGAAGCCGCTCTTTTCTTCTTCGCTTTGGTCAAACGAGACCCAGTTTTTCATCCGGTAGGCGATGTATTTCACGAAGATCACGTTTTGGGCCTGCACCCCGGTCATCAGTTCGCTGAAGGCCGATTTCAGCCTTGCGCGTGTATTGGGTAGCTGGCGGAGTCGCTCCAGGCGTTCGGCGTTGCGTTCCTGAAAGGTGCGCCGGATATACTCGTCCAGAATGGCTTCTTTGACCGGGAAGTAGTTGTAGAGGGTGCCTTTGGCAATGTCGGCAACTTCGGCAATTTCTTCCATCGTCGTTTCCAAGAAGCCCTTGCCGCGAAACAGGCCCATTGCGGCGGTGATCACTTTCTTTTTGGTTTCTTCGCGTTTGCGGTCCATGCGACCCGCTCCGCCGGAAGGGTGAGTGTTCATGTTGTGCTCCGTACAAAAATATACACCGTTCAATTTTGAACGATGTATATTGTATCCGGCGGCCGCTTACTTGTCAAGAGGGAAAAATCCTCCGCGAATTCGCGGGGAACGGATCCGGGTAGAATTCATGGAAAATTGCGAAGAAAAAAGCGCGAGACATTTGCCTCGCGCTTATCCAGCGAATCTTTCAAGCGAGAAAGGATCAATCCAGTTTTCCGGTGGTGATGGCGCGCTTGACTTCGGCGATGGCCTGGGTGATCTTGATTTCGCGCGGGCAGGCCTCGGTGCAGTTGAAAGCGGTGCGGCAGCGCCACACGCCGAACTGCTCGTTGAGGATTTTCAGGCGTTTTGCGGCGGCGCGGTCGCGGCTGTCGAAGACGAAGCGGTGGGCGTTGACGATGGCTGCCGGGCCAATGTACTTGCCATCGGCCCAGAAAGACGGGCACGAGGTGGTGCAGGCGGCGCACAGGATGCACTTGGTGCTATCCTCATAGCGCAGAACCTGCTCTTCGGTCTGGATGCGCTCTTTGCCATCGGTAGGCAGCGGCTCTTCGTTGATGAGGTAGGGCAGCAGCGACTCGTAGTGCTCGAAGAAGGGCTTCATGTCCACAATCAGGTCGCGGATGACCTTGAGGCCCAGGAGCGGCTCGATGGTGATGTGGTCGCTGTTCAGGTCGCGCACCAGCTTTTTGCAGGCCAGGGCGTTCTTCCCGTTAATGCGCATGGCATCGGACCCGCACACGCCGTGAGCGCAAGAGCGGCGCAGACCCAGCGAGGCGTCATGCTCGCCACGCACTTTTTCTAACAGGTCGAGGACGCGATCGGTGGGCTCGACTTGCAGTTCGAAGGTGTCGTAATGGGGCGCTTTGTCTTTTTGGGGGTCGAAGCGGAATACTTTCAAATGGACGAGCATCGCGGGCCTCCTCTAGTAAGTGCGCTCTTTGGGTTGATAATTGGTGATGACGACCGGCTTATAGCCCAGGCGGACCTGTTCGCCATCCAGCCAGGCCAGCGTGTGCTTGAGCCAGTTGGCATCATCCCGCTGGGGGAAGTCATCGCGGGCATGGGCGCCGCGGTTTTCGGTGCGGGCTAGGGCCGATTGGGCCGTGACCAGGGCCAGATCGAGCATGTTGCCCAACTCCCAGGTTTGGAGCATTTCCATGTTGAACACCTTGCCGGAATCGGCCACGCGCACCTGCTTGAAGCGTTCGCGCAGTTCCTGCACCTTGGTGACGGCGTGCTTCAGACCCTCGTCGGTGCGGAAGACGCCTACGTGGTCGAACATCTCCACGCGCATCTCCTTGCCCAGGGCCGCGGCGCGCTCCTGACCGCTGCCGTTGTGCAGGGCTTCGATCTGGCGCTGTACCTCGCCGGTGGGATCCTCGGGCAGCGGTTTGAGGTCGGCCCCTTGGGCATATTCGGCGGCGTTGATGCCGGCGTGCTTGCCAAACACCACCAGGTCGACCAAGGAATTGGTGCCCAGGCGGTTGGCCCCGTGCACCGAAACACAGGCGCACTCACCGGCGGCGTACAACCCTGGCAGCACCGTGTTCTTCTCGTCGACGACCACCTGTCCGTACTTATTGGTGGGTATGCCGCCCATTGCGTAGTGCGCGGTTGGCTGCACCGGAATGGGCTGTTTGGTGGGGTCCACGCCCAGGTAGGTAAGGCAGAAGTCGGCGATGTCGGGGATTTTGCTCATGATCTCGGCAGCGGTCACCTGGTAGGGGGAGCCGTCGGGGCGGGTGCGCCCGTCGATCTCGGCGTATTTGTTGACCGTTTCGGGGCGCACGTCGAGATTGAAGAAGCGCTGCCCGTTGATGTCATTTCCGGCGCGAGTCTCCAGGTACATGGCCCGACTGACCACGTCGCGCGAGGCCAGGTCTTTGATGCGCGGGGCGTACTTCTCCATGAAACGCTCGCCCTTACTGTTGAAGAGAATGCCGCCCTCGCCGCGCACGGCTTCAGTGATGAGGATGCCCAGCTTGTAGATGCCGGTGGGGTGGAACTGGAAAAATTCCATGTCTTCCATTGGGATGCCGCGCCGGGCCAGGATGGCGGGGCCGTCGCCGCTGTAGTCGTAGGCATTGGAGGTGATTTCCGAGATGCGCCCGTGCCCGCCGGTGGCAAAGATGACCGCTTTGGAACGGAAAGTGTGCAGCTCGCCAGTGGCCATTTCTACAGCCACCACGCCCGCTACGGCTCCATCCACGATGAGCAGGTCCATGACCTGATATTCATCGAAGAAGATGTTTTTATTCTTGATACACTGCTGGTAGAGGGTTTGCAGGATCATGTGCCCGGTGCGGTCGGCGGCATAGCACGAGCGGCGCACGGGTTTGCCGGAGGCGTTGTTGGTGTGGCCGCCAAAGGGGCGCTGGGCAATGCGGCCTTCGGGGGTGCGGTTGAAGGGCAGGCCCATGTGCTCCAGGTCGTAGACGGCCTGGACGGCTTCTTCACACATGAAGGAGATGGCGTCCTGGTCACCCAGATAGTCACTGCCTTTGATCGTGTCAAAAGTGTGCCATTCGGGGTGGTCTTCTTCATAGTTGCCCAGGGCCGCGCCGATGCCGCCCTGCGCCGCGCCGGTGTGCGAGCGGATTGGGTACAGCTTGCTGATGACCGCGGTGCGCACGGATTTAGAAGCGTACCAGGCGGCCATCAAGCCGGCGCCACCGCCGCCCACCACCACCACGTCGAATTCATGAATGTTGGACATACGGGCTCCTTGAGAGGGGTCAGGCCGGGCGCGTGCCGGCAATGATGGCGATTGCGCCCATGGCGCTGATGAGGAACCACGCGATCAGCAGGAGGTAGCTGACCACGGTAAAGGCTTTGGGGCTGTGGATGTAGTCGCGCAGCACCTGGCGGACGCCGTTCATGCCGTGGGCAAAGGCGAAGGCCAGCAAGAGGATGTCGTAGATGCGCCAGGCCAGTAAGTCCCAGCGCATGGCGACGTAATCGAGGTCGATGCTGTGGACGCCCACGATGATGTCTTGGAGGATGAGGTGCCCCCAGGCCAGGGGGATGAGCAGGAAGGCGCTGTAGCGCATCATGTTCCAGGCAACGGTCTCAAAGTTCTTGGGAACATCGACCCGGCGAGGGGCGGGGGTTTGGGTAGTAGTAGTCATGGAGAGCCTCCTATCCGCCAAATAGTCCGTAGTTGTGATGGAGGATGTTGTAACCCATCCAGCCGGCGGCGGGAACCCACATCACCAGGGCTACCGCCAGGGCGATTTTGGCTGAGCGACGGGTTTTCTCGATGGTCCAATTCTTGGGGGCAAATTTATCCAGGTAAGCGATACGCAGGCCGTTGGTCCCGTGGTAGAACAGGCAGAATACCAGGGCAATTTCGCCCAGTCCGAAGACGGTCGAGCGGTATAGCTGGATGACTTCATCGTACAGGTGCGGGGCGAAATAGACGAAGGACGTGTCGATGATATGGATGGCGAGAAAGAGCAGCACGCCCAACCCGGTGACACGGTGTAGTAAAAAAGCCCAATGCCCCTCACGGCCGCGGTAGCCCGCATAGCCGGTGAGGGTGGTCTTGAGAGACGACATATCCACCTCCTGCGCTGGAAAAGTACGGTTTGGGGCCTGGAAAAGTCAGGCAGTATCCTAATTGTATCAATATTGGCTGAATACGCAACGTAAAGCCGGGTGAATTGGGGGTGATCTGTGGGGCAATTGCATTCAGTCCACGGCTTTGGCATACGTATCCAGGAACTGTTGCGGGTTCAGCCCCTATAAGCGCAGGCCAATACCCGCCCAATGGTGTGTTTAATGTGGGTGATCCTGCTGTTCTATTGTCGTTCGCACATCTTGAATGCCGCGTTGAATCGCCTCGCGCAACTCAGGTGGATCAAGGATGACTGCCTGGCTTCCCAGGCCAAAAACCAGCATTTTCGCCAGATCTATGGATTCGACTTGAAAACGAAGCGTTTTCCATCCGTTTTGTGGGTTCGTCCAGGCGATTTGGAAACGCCCCGCCATCAGCGATTGCACAAAGCCCAGCCGGTCGGGATGGATCTGCAAGGTGAAGGTGTATTCCGTAATGGATTCGCGAAACTCTGTGAGATGTTCGTGCCAAAACCTGATCAGGTCGAAGCCCTTTTCCCGCTCAAAATGCACATTCTGGATTTGGATCGAGTGGAAGCGGGTGACGCGATACAGCCGGTATGCTCCATCCCGTTTGGCGATCAGGTACCATAACGCCGCTTTAGCGACCAGGCTGTAGGGTTCCAGAAGCCGTTCGGCAACTTCTCCATTGAAATTCTCGTACACGGCTAGGATCCGATAATCTTCGAATACCGCCTTCTGGAGATCGCTCCAGAAGGGCAGGGGAGTATCATCTTGCCACCACCAGGCCGGATCAAGATAAATGCGCTGCCGTACCTGCGTTACGATCGACTGCTGTTCAAGCGGGAGCGCCGCCGACAGCTTGTGCTGCAAACGTCTGGTTGCTTCCCCCAGGCCGATATCATTCATCAACTGCGTGTTTTCGGAGATAAACAATGCCCGAATTTCGGTCTCATTCAACCCTGTCAGGGTCGTACGGTAATTCTCGTCCAGCGAGACTCCACCCCCATGCCCGCCGTCCGCATAGATCGGGACCCCTGCGTACGATAGCGCATCGATATCTCGCAAAATGGTCCGCCTGGAAACGTCCAGCTCCTTGGCCAGTGTTTGCGTGGTTAATTTTCCTCGGGTTTGCAGCAGCAACAGCATGGAAAGCAGCCGGTCAGCACGCATTAGCACCTCAAATCGTATCTATACTATCTTGGGTGACAATAGATGTCACCCAAGATAGTATATCATGATCCTGGTAGAGAAATTTTATGGGTCATTGGGAATTGGCGTGGTAGCTGCCACGGGAACTCCCAGAGAACCAATTTTATTCGATGGAGGATATTTGCAATGGAAAAAATAACGAAAGATACCATGATCCTGGATGGGGCGAGAATCTACTATGAAATGACCGGCCAAGGGGATGCGCTGCTCCTGGCGCATGCCGGTTTTGTTGACAGCCGGATGTGGGATGAGCAGATGGCATTCTTTGCTCGTCATTATCGGGTGATCCGCTTCGACATGTGCGGATATGGAAGGTCAGATCCCGCGCAGGGACCGGTCGTTCGCCGGGATGAAATTTCCTCCTTGCTGAAGCATCTGGGTATCCCAAAGGCGGTGCTGGTTGGCTGTTCTATGGGGGGCGCAAACGTTCTTGACTTTGCTCTGGAGCACCCGGATAGGGCGCAAGCGCTCATTCTGGTCTCAACCGTGCCGGATGGCTTTGAAATGCAAGGCGAGCCGCCACCCGCGTTGATGGAAATGATCGCCGCGCTCCAGCAAAATGATCTTCAACGAGCCTCTGAACTTCAAATCCAATTATGGGTGGATGGCATGTTCCGGAAACCGGAGCAAGTCGATCCGCTGGTCCGTCAGCGGGCGGCAGAGATGAATCGCATCGCGGTTGCAAACCAGACCTTCCTGAAGGCGGACATGCAGCCTTTGCATCCGCTGGATCCCCCGGCGGCGAACCGGCTCAAGGAGATACGAGTTCCTACTCTGGTGATTGCGGGCGCGCTGGATCACCCGGAAATTTTGCGAGCGGCGAACTTCATGGAGCAAGAGATCCCCTCCACAAAAACCTGCGTCTTCCCGAGTAGCGCGCACATGCTCAATATGGAGCAGCCAGAAGCATTTAACCGGGTTGTCTTCGACTTTTTACAAGGAAAAGCGGCAGAGTTGGAACTCCGTCGCTAGCCTATTTGCGGGGATCACCCCAGGGCAATCGCATGATGAGGGAAGGGCCTCTCGGATTCGGGTAATTGCCCTGGGGTGATCAATGACGGCTGCGCGAGTAGTGAAGAATTTTCCGAATAGAGTTTTTTGCTTCTGGCTGTTTGGTTATTAAAAATGTCTCTTGACGAAACTTCAGACATCTAGTAAGATAGGGGCACGCTAACCAATAGCCTTGCGGGCGTGGTTCAGTTGGTAGAATGTCTCCTTGCCAAGGAGAAGGTCGTGGGTTCGAGTCCCATCGCCCGCTCTCGAACCGCCAGAAATGGCGGTTTTTATAACCAGGATGGCGACGTGGCCAAGTGGCAAGGCAAGGGTCTGCAAAACCCTGATCATGGGTTC
>CAYOHX010000020.1:0-59190 GCA_964403875.1 uncultured Anaerolinea sp.
GCCCCGCCAGATTAACCCCCGCCTGCTACAATCCGAGCCCATGCAGCGCTGCGTGCTGCACCAATGCCGCGGAGCTTGCTGCCTGCACGGCGTGTGGATTGATTCCGCCGAGCGGGACGCCCTCCTGACAAATGCCGACCGGATTGCTCCGCACATGCCCCCCGCCCTGCAAGACCCCGCCGCCTGGTTCGACGGGCGCGAAGAGGACGACGAGTTTTCAGCCAGCGGGCGCGTGGTTCACAGCAACGTGCTCCCCGACCACGCCCACTATGGCGGCACGGCTTGCGTCTTCCTGCGCGAGGACTACAAGTGCGCCCTGCAGGTGGCCGGCCAGGCTGTCGGGCTGCATCCCTGGCACTTCAAACCCTTTTACTGCATCCTCCACCCCCTGGACCTGGACGAGCAGGGCCGCATCACTCTGGACGCGACTGAAGCCATGCTGGAGGAAGAAGGCAGTTGCCTGCGCCCCGCTTCCCGGCCCATCCCTCTGCTGGACACTTTCGAGGAAGAGCTGCGCTACTTCCTGGGCGACGAAGACTACGAGCGCCTCAGAAAAAACTCCGCATAAAAGCCATCCAGTTTACAGGTATACCCTATTCCCTCGCGATTTGCCATTTAACCCCAAAAAACTATAATCAAGGTAAATGTTCGCGGGGCGAGGGAAACTGCCGAAAGATTTTCCTGTTCATCAAGGAGGGTTTGAAGATGTTTGGTTTATTTATGCGCAGGGTTGCTGTGGATACTTCAGCGGAGGGAATCAAAAGGATAGAAAATATCCTTCAAGAGAACAACATCCAACATGAAGTTCGCTCTGAACGCTCCCGTGGAACGATTGGGATGGGCCTGGATGCCGCGGCTTATGCCAGGGCCAATTTGGCCTTGTACAAGGGAGCCTCAGAACCCACTTTCGTCTATTCGGTCTATGTCAATCTCAAAGATTACAAGCGCGCCAAAAAATTGATCGGATAATTCTTCATGGCGCTAAAATATAAGTTTCACATTTCCGTTCGACTGTGTTGCGCGGCAATCATCGCCTCTTTGCTGGCGACCTTGTGTTCGGCCTGCTCGGCCCAGCAGCTTCCTGAACCAACGAACCAGCCCCCGGTCAGCCAAATTGCAACCGAACCAGCGCCGACGCCTACCGAGGCCCTTCACCCTCTTGATGGGACGCTATCCTTTGAAGAAGGACGCTACAAACGGGATGAGATATGCGGCAGGATATTTGATTACTCCCAGACGACCTACGGGCCGCTCACCATCGCAGTCGCCAAAAACTTCACCGAACCCCACGACCCGCAAGCGCTTGCCACCCAGGTCATCGAGCGCTACAACGACTTATCCGAGTCTTCCCCGGTTCCACTCGGCCAGCCGATTACCATCTATATTATTCCTGACCCCAAGCAGGGGAATTGCTACTCGCGTGTTCAGTTGGTGTTTTCTACCCCTGAAGATATTGACACCAGAGCATTTACTGAAGAGCTCTTCGTCGCAGCAACCGGTATTCGCGAGTATTGGATTAATACCGGGTTGGCATCTCTGGCTCTCGGGGAGCAGCCCGATCGGGAAAAACTCAAGGAGTGGTATCAACATACAGAGAACCTGGACATCGCTAGCTTGTTCATTGCCTGGTTCATGGAAGATTGGGCAACCGAGGAAGAACGGGAAATTGCCCGAATGTCCGCCACTTCGTTAGTGCAGTATGCACTGGAGGTGGAGAAAATCCCATCCAACAGGCTGGCGCAACAGGTCAACAATGAAGTGCGTACGCGCTGGCTGGCATCGCTGGGTGTGGATCGAGAGGTCACCTATCCGTACGATGGAAATTTTGCAGGGTTCCTATATTCCCAAAAAAGTGACTGTGACCTGTTCGTCAACGCAGACACCATGTATTTCTGCCTGAACCGGATTCCAAACCAGCAATACTTTGATGAAATTTCTGAAGCTGAATTTTTTATTTACGATGCGTACTATGGGCGAAAAGCACTGGCAGAATATCTCATGTCCGAGGCGCCGTCTGTAAATCAATGGGTGGACCCTGAAGAAACGATTAATTTTGAAGTTTGGGAGCTTGGAGGCCGCCTGGGTTATACAAATGGGAATACCATTACGTTAAACAAAAGCTCGGTCTACTATGATATTCTCCATGAGGTAGTGCATACCTTCGAATGGAACTCGTCATTATCACTGGATGATAATAAAATTTGGCTGAGCGAGGGTTTTGCTGAATATCTTGGGACCCTTCTGACAATTTATCCGCAGACAGCCAGGCGCTGTGTCTTCGAGGATTTGAATCGTTTGAACGATGCCGATACCAGTGATTCGCCCGGGACATCTTATTGGTATTTTCTTGATCCCGAGCAGCTTCACGCAGCAAAAGAATGGTATCTGGCTCAAGGGGGTCAGATGGAAAACGAGGAATCCACAAATCCCCGGCTCTACACAGATGCAGTTGCTTTCGCAACCATCTACAGGGACGCTCATTCAGGGTCCAGGGGGATTCCCATTGGCGTAAAATACGACCTTTTGGTTCCAGGCTTTCAACTAAAAGGCCAGGATGGATTGGAACTGAGCTATACCCAGGCGGCTTCGTTGGTAGCCTGGTTGTGCGACACTTATTCCATCGACCGGGTGCTGAATGTCTACGTTAACGGCTCCGAAGACGGCTTGTTAGACGGCAAAACCTACGCCGAGCTGAAAGCCGAGTGGCAGGCAGACTTGAAATCGAAAGGTCAGGACATTCCCATCCCCGGCGCGCCGTAGCTGCTCCACGATACAACTCAACCCCCGGTTGAATCCATTTTCCGTCCAACTCAACCAGCGCTTGTTTGATTTTCCACTCTCGGCGTGCTAAAGTGAACGCAGAAACACGCCCGCCGCCCTAAAGCAACCCGGGGCTTTTCTCCGGCAGGCCGCGAACACCACGAAAAGGATAGCACCTATGATTGACCCCAAGAAAACCGGCGCTTACATCTCGAAACTGCGCCGCAAACGTGATTGGACCCAGCTCGAGCTGGCCGAGCGCCTGCACGTCACCCCCCAGGCCGTCTCTCGCTGGGAAACCGGGGACTCCTTCCCCGATATCGCCCTCCTCTCTCAAATCGCCCAGATCTTCTCCATCAGCGTGGATGATCTTCTGCGCGGCGAAACCGCCGGTTTCCACATCGGCCCGCGCAAGTCCGGCGCGGGAGCCATCATCGAAGAGCTGGCTCAAAACCGCCCCGAAGCCGCCGCCCGCATGGTGGCAGAAGGCAAGGTGGATTTAGAGTCGCTCATCGAAGCCGCTCCGCTGGCCCGCCCCAGCACCATGGCCAAAGTGGTCGAGAACCTCTCTGACCTCAAGCTGCCCCTCGAGCAAATCGTCCAACTGGCCCCCTTCATCGAAAGCGACCTGCTCGGCGAAATGGTCGATGCCATTGTGGATGGCGAGGTGGACCAGGGCTTGCTTTCCAGCCTGGCCCCCTTCCTCGATCGCGAAGCCCTCGACCGCCTGGTGGAGAAAGCCGTCGGCGGCGAGATCGACGCCTCCTTTGTGGCCTCCCTGGCGCCTTTCCTCAGCCGTGAAATGCTCGAAAAGCTGGTGCTGCAAGTGAAAGACGGGACCATCGATGCCGCCCTGTTGGAAGAACTGGCTCCCTTCCTCGGTCGCGAGACTCTGGACAAGCTGGTCGACCAGGCCCTCAACGGCGAGATCGAGATCGAGCGCATCGTGCACCTGGCGCCTTTCCTTAACCGCGAGACTCTGGATCGCCTGGTGGAACAGGCCGGGGAGAAGCGCGTGGAAGCTCACCATCTGGTAGAGCTGGCCCCTTTCCTCAGCCGCGAGGCCATCCAAAAAATTCTCGGCTACGCCGCCGCTGGAACCATCAGTCCCGACATCATCGTGGAACTGGCTCCCTTCATCGATAAAGAAACCCTCACCGAAATGATCCGCGGCAGTATGCGCTCCAAACCCGAAGCGTAGACTGCATCGGTAGCTCCCTCTTCAAGACCCTAAGGGTTTTCCGAAACCCTTAGGGTCTCCCGTAAAACTGTTGGGGAAGTTGTGATTTTGAGGTTTTATAGGTGTGAAGCACCCATAAAACCTCAAATTCGTTTCCCTTCCAAATTTTCGGATGTTTTTCGGGTCTTCTTGATTTGAAATGTGCTATGATTGAATAAACAATTATGCCGCGAGCGGCGTGACTGAGAGGTACCTATGACCGCCCTGTATACCACCCACGGCCCATTACAGGCCGGCCAGCTTGGCCGGATTTTGCCCCACGAGCACATCTTCGTCGACTTGCGCCAGCCGACCGTGCCCAACCACGGCGAAGCCGCCGCCGAGGACGTGGTGGCCCTCATGGCCCCCGAACTGGAGCGCGCCCGCGCCGCCGGAATCACCGCATTGGTGGAATGCACCCCCGTGGGCGTGGGCCGCCGCGCCGATTTGGTGCTGGCGGTGGCCAAAGCCGCCAACTTCCCCATCGTCCTACCCACCGGCATCTACCGCGAACCGTGGATCCCCGAATGGGCCCACGAATGGACCGAGCACCAATTATTACACTGGATGCGCCTGGAAATGCAAGAAGGCATCAACGACAGCGGCGTGAAGGCCGGGTTCATCAAACTCAGCGCCGGGGACGACGGCCTCACCTCCTGCGAGATCAAGATTCTGCGCGCCGCCGCCCAGGCTGCCCACCGCACGGGCGCGGTCATCGCCAGCCACACCATTCGCGGCGAGGTAGTCCGCAACCAGCTCAACATCCTCGATGAATACGACATGCCCGCGACGCGCTTCATCTGGGTGCATGCCCAGGCCGACCCCGACCTGGAACTCAACGTGGCCCTGGCCCGCCGCGGCGCGTGGATCGAATATGACGGCATCGGCTGGGGAAACGACGACGATATGTACATCGAGCGTATCCAACGCATCTGTGACGAGGGACTCTGCGACCAGGTTCTGCTCAGCATGGACCGCGGCTGGTACGACCCCGCCCAGCCCAACGGCGGCACCCCCAAACCCTTCACTTACCTGACCGAAAACTTCCTGCCCAAGCTGCGTGCCGCTGGAATTCCCGAAGAGGCCATCCACAAGTTCACCGTCGACAATCCCTTCCGCGCCTTCGCCCGCTAGCCTCAGTTCCTCTCCCTTGAGGGTCAGGTTGCCTGCCTCAAATCGGCGGACTGAAGTCCCGCCTCAGATCACGGAAGCCATTTCAAATTCTGTTTCAACCCCAATAGGGTTCCCGAGTACGAAGCGAGGGTTTTACTAACCCGCAGCGCCCCCATCGCTCCAGGTTGTGGTTGAGGGTCTTTTCGCCTTTCTTTGTTATACTATCCCCCATGCCCATCGCCCTTGCCCTCATCGCCATCCTCATCTGGAGCACCTTAGCCCTGGTTGGGGCGCGCCTCAACGCCGTCCCGGCTCTGCTGGTACTGGGCATCACCCTCAGCCTCTCGGGCCTTTCCAGCCTGTTCCTGCGCGGCGCTTGGCGCGTGCCCCTCAAGGTGCTGGCGGTGGGCGTGGGTGGCATCTTCGGCTATCACTTCCTCTACTTCCGCGCCTTCGCCCTGGCCCCCGCCGTCGAAGCCAATCTCATCAATTACCTGTGGCCGCTGCTCATCGTGGCCCTCTCCCCGCTGATCCTGCCCGGCTATGCCCTGCGCCCGCGCCACATTTTAGGCGCGCTGCTGGGCCTGTCGGGGGCCGCGCTCATCGTCACCGGCGGCAAACTCAGCCTGCAAGCGGCGGCCCTGCCCGGTTACTTGCTGGCAATGGGCGCGGCTTTCACCTGGGCGCTCTACTCCCTGCTCACCAAGCGCCTGCCGCCCTTCTCCACCGCCACGGTGAGCGCTTTCTGCGCCGTCTCGGGCCTGCTCTCGCTGGGAATGTATGCCCTCAGCGGGCAGGGCTGGCAGCCCGTCGCCGCCCTGGCCCCGTTGGATTGGCTCTTCCTGGTCCTGGCGGGGCTCGGTCCCATGGGCGCGGCCTTCTTCTTTTGGGACGCCGCCCTCAAAAAAGGCGACCCGCGTGTCATCGGTTCGCTGGCCTACCTCACCCCGCTGCTCTCCACCCTCAACCTGGTGCTCATCGGCGGCAAGCCGCTCACCCCGCTGTCCTTCCTGGCCATGTGCCTGATCATTGCGGGAGCGGTGGTTGGGAGTTGGGCAACGCCGAAGCTGGCGCCCGCTCAGTCTTGAGTTTCCGCCCCGCCCCCAGCACCTCCTCCAGCAGCGGCAAAAAGCGCGGCAGCCAGCCCTGGCGGATCACCCAATCCCACAGCGGCTCGGCTTTCTTCCACCCGCCGGTATAGGTCAGGTGGCGCAGTTGTCCCAGCCAACCCTCTTTCGTTCCCGCCGCCTTGAAGATGTTCGCCCACGAGTAAAACTGCTTATAGGCCGACCAGTAACCTTCCTCCAGGCGCTCGGGGCTCATCCGCGCTGGGCGAAACACGGCGTGGCGCGTGTCGTAAAGGTTCCAATCCTCGCTCAGGATGCGTCCCTCGGCGACCATGCGCGCGTGCAGGGCCGTGCCGGGATAGGGCGTGAGGATGTGGAAGGTGGCCGTCTCTAAGCCCTGCCCCACCGCCCATTCCACCGTGCGCTCAAACACCCCTTCGTCATCCTCGTCCAGGCCAAACACAAAGCTGGCATTCACCATCACCCCCAGGTCGCGCAGGCGGCGGATGGCGGCGGCGTAATCCAGATGCAGGTTGTGGCGCTTGCCCTGGGCTTGCAGGTTGGCCGGGTCGAGCGTCTCAAAACCGATGAACAGGCTGCGCAGCCCGCAGGCGGCGGCTTTTTCGAGCAGGCCCGGCTGCAGCACGCTGGCCACCGTGGCCGCCGACTGCCATACCCGTCCCATGCCGCGCATCCCGTCGAACAGCGCTCCGGCAAAGCGCGGGTTGGCAAACAGGTGGTCGTCCAAAAAGTACAGGTGCCGCCCTTGCAAGCTCTCGATTTCCGTCAAGGCACGATCCACCTCCAGGGTATAAAACGACTTGCCGCCCTGAAAGAAAGACTGCTTGTAGCAAAAATCGCAGGAATGCGGGCAGCCCCGCGACACCACCAGCGAGTTGGGCACCAGGTAGCGATGCCGGTCGAACAGATCCCGGCGTGGAAAAGGCAGGTTCTCCAGCGTGCGTACCGTGGAGTGATAAGCCTTGCCCGGCCTCCCGGCGCGGAAATCCTTCAGGAAAGCGGGCCAGGTGTCCTCACCCGGCCCGGTGAAAATGGTGTCGGCGTGCGCGGCAGCTTCCTCGGGCAGCGCGGTGACGTGCAGCCCGCCCAGGCACACATGCGCCCCGCGCGCGCGGTAGTGGTCGGCCAGTTCGTAGGCCCGCTGCGCCGAGGTGATGTAGACCTCGATCGCCACCAACTCCGGGTCGTCGTCCAGAGTCAGCGGTTGGACGTGCTCGTCCTCCAAACTGATCTGGTCGTTCTCGTCCAGGTAAGCAGCCAGCGTGGCCAGCCCCAGCGGGGGGAACAAGGAGTATTTGATGGGTCGCCAGTACGGGCTGAGCGCTTCCGTCAGGGCGGGCAGGATGAATTTGACGCGCATGGTCACCTCAGGGGGTTTGGGATGACCCCATCATACAGTTTTCACCCGCTACCCATCCAGCACTCGCGCCGCCCTTCCCGCGCACTCGTGTGCTTGTCACATTCCCACGCCCAGGTTACACTTGGCAAGAATAAGAAATCATCCACGAATTACACGAATTGACACGAATTTAAACAACAAGAACAATCTCTGTCTTTTCGGGGAAATCGCGGAAGAATCTCTTTGCACATTCTCGTTCGCGAATATATGCGGATAACATCTTCTTTTTCTGATTCGTGAAACTTGTGTAATCCTGGCCGGGCCAAGATAATTCGTGGAAAAATCTTCTCTTATTCGCGGCAATTCGCGTGAATTCGCGGATCAATCGTTCTTCGTGGAGAATCCCTCTCTTATGCTCACCATCTGGATCGTCGAAGACAACCTCTCTCTCAGCAAGGCCCTCAAGACCGGCCTGGAAGCCCAGGGCCAGGTCAGCGTGGCAGCACAGTTCACCCGAGGTGAGGACGCTCTGGCCGCCCAACCCGCCGAGCCGCCTCAATCCGTGCTCATGGATGTAGCCCTGGCCGGCGAGCTCAACGGCATCTACACCGCTGTGGCTCTGCGCAAGGAGTTTCCCCGCCTGCCGGTGGTCTTTTACTCCATTCAGGATGACGAGGAATACTACCGCGCCTTCCTGCGCTCCGGCATCCTTAGCCACTACGCTTATGTGCGCAAGAGCAACTACCTGCTTCCAGAAAGCATCCTACCGCTTTTAAAGGATGCTGCCGCTGGGTTCAGCTTCATCGACCCCGAGATCGAGGCCCGCGTGCAGGCCGTCCGCCACAAGGACGCCAACGACCCGCTGGCCCTGCTCGAACCGAACGAGCTGGCCGTAGCCGCCCTGCTGGCCCAAGGCTATGCGAATGAGCAGATTGCTGCCCGTCTTGGTTACCACGATGCCCGCGCCGTCAGCCGCACCAACGGCCAGATCTACACCGCCTGGGGCCTCAACGCCTCCACCGTCGACGAGAAAGTGGCCCGCACCCGCGCCGCTATGATCTATCTGCGCCGTGAACTGATCGTTTGGGACGAAGACGGCGCGCCCCGTGTCCAGGCCCCCGACGGGCGCTGGATCCCTCTTACCTGACGCTATGAAAACATCCCTGCTGATTTTGCAAATCCTGCTGGCCGCCACAGCCTTGCTCAGCGGCTATCTGATCTGGCTGGCAGCCCGCCTGCGCCGCACCCCGGCCAACCTGCGCGGCAAAGCCGGGCGGGCTGCGCTCATCTGCCTGGGTTTCGCTGGGCTGGATTGGGCTTGGGTGCTGGGGCTGCCTCAACTGGGAATTTCCTTCGGCCCACCCCACACGCCGCTGCTGTTCTTCACCGCTTGCCGTATGGCCATTTACCTGGTCTGGCTTTCCGTGCTGGTCATTGTGGTTTGGCCCCGCCAGCCCAAGGAAGTCCCATCGCGCCCGTCAGCCGTCGGGCCCACCAGCCTGCTGCTGGGGCTCAATCTGGCCTTGCTGGGTGTCGGCTTGTACGGCTTCATGATCGAGCCCTTCTGGGTCCAAACCACGCATCTAGAAATCGCCGCCCCCGATGCTCGCCTCACCGAACCGCTGCGCATTGTACAACTCAGCGACCTGCACGTCGAACGAACGACCCGCCGCGAGCGCGAGTTGGTCGACCAGGTCAACCGTCAGCAGCCCGATCTAATCGTGCTCACCGGCGACTTCCTCAACCTGTCCTACTTGCAGGATGAGCAAGCTGTGGCCGATCTTCGGGCATTGATCGCCGGGCTGGAAGCCCCCCTGGGTATCTATGCCGTTGACGGCACGGTCGAGGACCCGGCCCGCGTCCGTGAACTCCTATCGGGCCTGGGTGTGCGCGTGCTGGATCAAGAAGTGCTTCGGTTGCCCGCCGGCGGTGGCGAGATCGCTCTGGTAGGGGTGAGCAATTACGGCTACGCCTTCGATCAGGAAACCCTGGCCTGGCTGATGCAGGGCGTGGCCCCCGCCGAATTCAGCCTGCTGCTTCACCACCATCCCGACCTGGCTTATGACGCGCAGTCCGCGGGGGTTGACCTGTACCTGTGCGGGCACACCCACGGCGGGCAGGTACGCTTGCCCATTTATGGCGCTATGCTCACCTTTTCTCGTTTTGGAAAGACCTTCGAAGGTGGCCGCTACGATCTCGATGGCACGCTCCTGTATGTCAGCCGTGGTGTCGGCATGGAAGGCAGCTATGCTCCACGCGTGCGATTCCTGGCGCCACCAGAAGTCGTAGTGATCGATCTGATACCCTAACCATTGGAATGGTTGAAAGGGGCCTCTTTCACTCCAGCCTGACCCGTTTCGAACAGGCTATAATTATCGTATGATCCCGCCCGAGTTCTGGGAAAAGCTGGCGTCTGTGCTTTCCAACGAGCTGCTTTTGCTCAATTGGGCGGTGTTGATGGTCTCTTTTTACAACACCATTTCTCTGCTCTGGCTGGGCATCATGGTGCTGCTGGTCGGAAATCGCCGCTCGCCTGGCGCCTGGCTCACCGCTGGCGGGCTGCTGTTGGGCGCGCTGTTCTTCACCAGTCACACCGCCATTCTCGGTCGCGGCCTGGCCGAAACCAGCTTCGGCATGACTTTCTGGTGGTGGGTCAGTTGGTCCCCGGCGGTCATTGCCCCGCTGGCCTGGTATGCAGCCTTGTTCTGGTATGCCTCTGCCGCGCGCCTGTCAACCGTCCTTCACCGCATTGGTTTGGCCTTTGCGGGCGGGTTGGCGGTGTTCATCTTGTTGATGGTCATCTTCACCAACCCCCTCCCCAATTATATGTATGTGGCTGGACGCACCATTGTTGCTACCCCAACCATCGCGGGCGTGCCCATTCTGATCGTCTTTTACCTGGCTTTTTCCATCTATTGCTACCTCATGCCCATCCACATGCTGGTCTTGGGCCGTCCACAAGCGGTTAGTTCGCCAGCCGACCAATCCCGACAATTGGCCCGACCCTGGTTGGTGGGTGCTTCGGTAGCCATGCTGCTGGCCGGGCTCATGCTGGCCTGGACAGCGTTGTGGGCTCTGGGGCCATTACCCGCCATCGGACTGGGCGACCCCACCGTCGAGCGCACGGTCAAGCTCTTCGATGTGACCGTCTCCAGCCTGGTGGGTATTGCTGTCACGCTGCTGGGTCGCTCCATCGCATCCTTCGAGGTCTTTATCGGCAGCCCCCTGCCCCGAAACCGTTTCTTCCACCAATGGCGAAACACGGCCCTTCTGGCGGTTGGATTTGGCGCGGTGGTGTCAGCCATGTTGGTGGTAGAACTGCGACCCGCTTACAGCTTGATGGTCGCCGTGGCCCTCATGGCCCTGTTTTACGCCCTGTATAGCTGGCGCTCTTACGCTGAGCGAGAGCGCTTTATGGCCAGCTTGCGGCCTTTCCTCTCCAGCCAGAACCTCTACAGCCGTCTGACCAGTACCAGCGCGAGCCCTCCTATCGACCAGACTACCCCACAGCTTTTTGCCACCTTGTGCCGCGACATTCTGGGCGTCCGGCAAGCCGGTCTGGCGCCGGCGGGCAGCCTGGCAGCCCTGGCTGGCCCACCGTTGATCTATCCGCCCGACCTTGAAGCCCCCATGCCCTCCGCCTCGGCCTGGACCAGCCGCTTTCACCCCAATATGCGCTTTTTACCCATAGAGGAAAATCCTGGCGGGTGGGTTTGGGCGGTGCCGTTATGGAGCCCGCAAGGCCTGGCCGGGGTACTGTTCCTGGGCGGGAAGCCATCGGGCAGCGTGCTCAGCGAAGAAGAGGTGGAACTGGCCCAAACCGGGGGTGAGCGCCTCTTGGATATGCTAGCAGGTTCAGAGATGGCCCGCCTCTCGATGGAACTCCTCCGGCGCAGGCTGGCCCAACAGCGCGTTCTGGAAGGGCAAGGGCGGCGCGTGCTTCACGATGAAATCCTCCCTGAACTACACACCGCTATTTTATACCTGGGAGGGCAGCCCGATCCCAGCCCCGAAGCGCGCCAGGCCATGGAAACTCTTTCCACGGCTCACCGTCGCATCGCCGACCTGCTGCATGCCGCCGGACCTTCGGCCCCGGCTCGTTTGGCGCAAGACGGATTGATCGCCGCGCTGCAAAGCTTGCTGGACGTGGACCTCAAGGGCGAATTCCAGGAGGTGCGCTGGGAGATCGAACCAACGGCAGCCGAGCGTGCTCGCGAATTACCTCTTTTTGCCGCCGAGGTGATTTACTTTGCCGCTCGCGAAGTGGCGCGAAATGCAGCCCGCTACGCTCGCGGTGGAGACTCCAGCCGCCGCCTGACTTTCATTTTGGCGCTTAAGCAACCCCCCGCCGGTAAGTTGCAACTGCGCCTCAGCGACGACGGCGTTGGTCTCAACAACGCAGCGCTCGGCGAGGACTCCCCGTCGGGGACAGGCAGCGGGCTGCGCATTCACAGCGCCATGCTAGCCGCGGTGGGCGCCACGCTGGAGCTGGGTCCCGCCCCCTCCGGCGGGGTCCAGGCCGTGATTGAGTTTTAGAATATCCCGGGGAGAATGTCCGCGTCCCGAAACCTGTAGGCCGCGTTCCCTATGCGGCGTTCTTCTGGAAACCGCCTCCCTTGTAGGGGTTCGATCCCCGAACCCACCTCGGTGAACGACGATCCGGGCCGGGAAACCCGACTCCTACAGCAAGGCAAAAGATTATCTCCTCCGCAGAAGCTGGGCCTGGATTACACCCTACTCGAATCTTAATGCCTCAACCGGCTCCAGGTTAGCGGCCCGGTTGGCCGGATAAATTCCAAAGAACAAGCCTACCGCTGTTGAGAACAGTGTCGCCAGCAAGATGGCGTCCATTCCGACGACGGGCGTCAAGGGCGTATCGTTGGCTGCCGCCACCTGCCCCACCACAAAGGCAATCAACCACCCCAGCCCAATGCCAATCAGGCCGCCAAACATACTCAATAGCGACGATTCGGTCAGGAACTGAATGAGGATGTCCTTGCGCCGCGCCCCCAGCGCTTTCCGCAAGCCAATCTCGCGGGTGCGCTCGGTCACGGAAACCAGCATGATGTTCATGATGCCAATGCCGCCCACCAGCAGTGAAATGGCAGCCACACCGCCCAGGAAGATGGTCAGCACATTGGTAATTTGCTTGGCCGTGTCGACGAAATCTTCTTGCGTAAAAATTGTGAAATCATCTTCGCCCAACAGAATGCGATGGCGCTCGCGTAAAATCTGGGCCACCTCGTCCGAGGCCTGCTGCACCGTGTCGGGGCTGGTGGCCTGCACAAAGATCACATCCACCCGCCCGGTGCTGCGGCGGATCAAACGGCTCTGCGCGGTTTCAAACGGGACCAAAATGACGTCGTCCTGGCTGCCAAACGAGCCTCCGCCCTTGGGGGCAAGGACACCCAACACCCGGAATGGTTGTCCGTCAATGCGAATACTTGAGCCAGTCACGCCTTCACGCGCGCCGAACAATTTATCGGCTACCTCTGGCCCCAGTAAAGCCACCGAGGCGCGTTCCAATTGGTGTGAATCGTCAATAAACTCCCCTTCAATCAATTCATAATTACGCACCGTTTGATAATCGGGTGTAATCCCGGTAATCTGTGTTCGGGTGCGCTCGCCGCCATACACTACTTCGCGATCGCCCTGAATGACCGGCGCCACATTGGCAACCGCGGGAGCCAGAAAGGCATCTCGCAATGCGGCGGCGTCGTTTTGAGTCAGCGGCTTTGGATTGCGCACCTCTTCCTGCATGTTCCCGCTGAACACAAACAGCAAGTTGCTGCCAATACCAGAGATCGAGCCGGTGATGGCTGCCTGCGCGCCATTCCCCACCGCCAACATGGCAATCACGGCTGCCACGCCAATGACGATACCCAATATGGTCAGGGCCGAACGCATCTTGTTGGCTGCCAGGCTTTGCAATGCTTCCAGGACGGATAATCCCATGTTCATTTTCCGTCCTCCACAATCAAGCCATCCATCAAGCGAATGGTGCGGTTGGTTTGCTCGCCCACTTTGGGATCGTGCGTCACCACGATCACCGTGGTGCCCCGCTCACGATTCAAGCGCAGGATCAACTCCATGATCTCCTTGCCCGATTTCGAGTCCAGGTTGCCCGTCGGCTCGTCGGCCATCAAGATGGCCGGATCGTTGACCAGCGCTCGCGCAATGGCCACGCGCTGCTGCTGCCCACCCGAAAGCTCCGACGGCTTGTGATAAATGCGCTCTGCTAACCCCACCGCTTCCAGGGCTTCCTTGGCCTTGGCCGAGCGCCCCTTGGTCACGCTGGCATAGCGCATGGGCAGCTCTACGTTCGCCAGAGCCGTGGCGCGCGGCAGCAGGTTGAAGCTTTGGAAGACAAAACCCACCTTGCGGTTGCGGATTACGGCCAGTTGGTCGCCAGAGAGCCGCGAAACCTCTTCGCCATCCAAAATGTACTGACCACTGGTAGGGCGATCCAGGCAGCCGATCAGGTTCATCAAAGTCGATTTGCCCGACCCCGATGGGCCCATGATGGCCACCATCTCGCCGCGCTCAATGGTGAATGACACGCCAGCCAGGGCGCGGACCTCAACCTTGCCCATTTTATAGACTTTGGCCAGGTCAATGGCCTCAATGACGTTATCGCTCATCGCAGTCCTCCTTAGCGGAACATACCGCCGGAGGTCATATCAAATTCAGTGGGGGGGTTGAGCACTAACACCGTGCCTTCTGGCAACGTATCGCTCAGCAGTTGAGAGAACTGCTCCGAGGTCAACCCCAGCGTGATCTCCTTGGCGGTGGGCACGCCCGCTTCCAACACATACACCACCCGCTTTCCTTCGCGCAAGCGCACGGCCCGATTGGAAACCAACAGCACATCTTCCACCGTTTCGGTGATGATGTTGACTGCCGCGGTCATTCCTGGGCGGACCAGTTCATCTGCGTCACGCAACTCAATGGTCACGGTAAAGTTAACCAGGCCAGACACCGAGGCGCCCACTGTGCCCACTTCAGACACCACACCCGTATAGGTCTTCCCGGTGATCGCATCAAAGGACAGGTTAACGAGCTGTCCAGGACGGATGCGATTGATGTCGACCTCGGTGATCTCCACATCCACTAGCAGCTTCGACAAATCGTCCAGGCGGAAGGAAACCGTACCCGGCGAGACCTGCTCGCCTTCGTGTGAGCGCACCTCGGTCAACGTGCCGGCAAAGGGCGAGGTCAGTTTCACCAGGTCCAGGGTTGCCTGGATGGCTGCAATCCGGGCCTCCGCCGCCGCGATGTCATCGGGATCGGGACCATCTTTCAGGCGCTCCCATTCCCGCTCGGCATCTTTCAATCGCGCCGCGGCCATTTCTACACGCGCATCTGCTTCGGAAATTTCCAGTTCATCCGGCTTGCTCAGCAGCCAGTTCAGGTTGGCCTGAGCACGGTCGCGTTGATCGCGGGCGTTGGCCAGCTTACTCAACATGGCTGCCCGCTGAGGATCATTTTCCGCCCGGTGAGCTACATCATTGAAGGCGTCCTCTGCCTTGCGCACTTCCTCTTCCGCCAGGGCCAGATTGGCCTTGGCTACGTCGATCTGGTCTTGATCGCTGCGGGCGAACTGCTTGCGCAGGCGGTTGTTCTCGGCGTCTTCCATTTCCTTTTGCGCCGCCACCAGGTTTTGCAACGCCTGCGCGCGCGCCGTATCCGAATTGAGCAGCGAATCCAGGTTGCGCTGAGCCGTTACCAGGTCAGCTCGCGCCAGAATGATTGACTGAGGCAAAGACGATTGATTGAGTTCAGCCAACACCTGATCGGCTTTCACCATATCTCCCACGGCCACATCGAGCGCGCCGATCGAACCGCTGGTTTGCCAGCTCAGAATGGCCGTCTGGTTGGAACGAACTATCCCGGTTGCGCCAACCGTGGCAGTCAAATCGCCTCGAGAAATTTTTACCGTCTGGTAATCTTCCCGCTGAGCTGCCTGCTGTGTCTGGATATAGCGATAGCCAAAATACCCGCCTACGCCAAGCAAAATAACCACAATGAGGATCGTAACGATTCGCTTCATAATCAACCTTCTCTTTCTTCTTTCGCCCATCCCTGGCGCTACATATGCCAGATGATCAAATATCATAACCTGCACCTTGCTCTATTGCAAGGCAAGCCGGAAAAGGTATAAGCTTTTGTAAGGTGATTCGTTGGAAATCTGGGCGATGAGACCCCGCCCCGCCAATTCCCAATGACGGAAATTCTCAGAAAGTCTGAAAGGTTATTGTTTCGCATATAATCCAGACATGGTATGATCGTGTAATTATGCGATACCCATCTTCCTTGAGCCGCCCATGAAAGCCTATCTGAACGTCGCCAGGAAATCTGCCTGGATTACCTTCACCCTGACACTCGTCTTGCTGCTCGCCGGTGGGGATTCCTACCTTCCTCCCGTCAATAAAGTGGGACAGGTAGCGGGGTTGGTGCGTGCCCATCTCTTTGCTTACGACGATTGGATGATCGACGCGCTGGCGCTCAAGGTCAATTACGCCAGCCTGGCCATCCCTCGCTACCTGACCATTGAGCAGCAGCGCAAGGTGGTTCTCGATCACCTCAATCTTATCAGCCGCATCAACCGGCTGTCCTACGAAATCACCCTGGTATACTCCGATCCCAACATCGACGACCCAGTCACTGCTTCTGCGGAAAAGCGCGCCGAGTTGGACCAGTTGCTGGCCCGCGAAAAGCAATCCGGCCCTGTTGCCGAGGCCATTTTCCAGCAGCAAATGCAGTTCATTCTCAACGAAGCCGGACTGAACACCGCCGGCCAAACGCTTCCGCCGGTGCTCTACCGCATCACGCCCCTTCCTTATGCCCTGATCGTATCGCCGCGGGATGTCATTCGCCAGGATGCCAACATCTCTCTCACGCCGGGTTTGACCCTGGAAGAACGCATTGAAATTGAGGACAAGGTATCCCAATCTACAGGCGATTCCACCCTGATCGAGGGTATCGGCGGAGTGGGCGTGTATCCCACGATGGTGATGAGCACCACAGACATCAACTGGCTGGCAGAGGTGGTGGCCCACGAATGGACCCACAACTACCTGACCTTGCGCCCGCTGGGGATTCGTTACGATCTCAGCCCCGAACTGCGCACCATCAACGAAACCACGGCCACCATCGCCGGCGAAGAATTGGGACGGGCCTTCATTACACGCTTCTACCCTGAATTCTTGCCGCCACCACCCGAGCCTCAACCCGAGCAGGAACAAGCCCCCACCGAACCCAACCCCGAACCGCCGCGCTTCGACTTTCGCGCCGAAATGCACACCACCCGCGTGCGCGCCGACGAGCTGTTGGCCGAGGGAAAAATCGAGGAAGCCGAAGCTTATATGGAGCAGCGCCGCCAATTTTTCTGGGAAAACGGCTACCTGATCCGCAAGCTCAACCAGGCCTATTTCGCCTTCCACGGAGCCTATAACGCATCACCCAGCAGTGGCGGCGCCGCCGGCCAAGACCCGGTCGGCCCAGCCGTGCAATCTCTGCGCAGCCAATCCGATTCTCTGGCCCAATTCCTGCGCCAAATCTCCAGGGTGACGTCCTTCGATCAACTGCAAAAATTACTCGAGTGACTTCCTAGAAATCGTCTCCCATATCCATCCCGCCTCCGCCATCGGCCATGCCACCCAAGTCGGGCAGCTCGCGCTCGATATCTTCTGGAGATTGGCCTTTTTCCAGGCGATCCACCACCTCGTCAAACTCTGGCCCCATCGATTCGCCGGTCTCTTTGCTCATCTCGCGCATCATTCTTCCCAGTGCGCGCGGATCGTCATCCAACCCCGCCAGGTTCGAGGGATCCGCCAGGTTTTCCATGCGGCTATCATCCGAGCGCGCCACGCGCACCCGCCCGATCTTGCGCTGCACGTTCAAGCTTTTGCAGTAGGGGCAAACGGCCGGCTTCGTTCCGTATTCCTGATAGGTAAAGAAAAGCACAAACCGTTTGCGGCAATCCAGGCAGCGATATTCGTAGTTGGGCATAACTCCTCCAGACAATAATTCTTTCTCACCGTCTGCACGCAGGTTTGGAGATTCGGCCAACCAACCTGCGCAGAACCAGTCACTTTTCAATTATAATCAAACCAAGTCGGGCGTAAAGACACTGCCCTCTCTCCAATTCAAAACAAATTCCCTACAGGAGCTCAGCGGCCGGTGGAAGAAAACCTGTCCTTTGATCTATACCATCCCCAACCTCTCATGGTGGTCATTTCTGGTCCATCAGGTGTGGGTAAAGATGCCGTGGTAAAAGCGCTCAAAGCCCGCAACCTGACCTTTCACTTCGTCGTCACCATGACCAGCCGCGCCCCGCGCAAAGGTGAGGTAGAAGGCGTTGATTACCTCTTCTCTTCCCGTGAAAATTTCGAGAAACTCATCGCCGAGGACGGTTTTTTAGAATACGCCCTGGTGTACGAGGATTACAAAGGCATTCCGCGCTCGCAAATTCAGCAGGCGCTCGCCACCGGCAAAGATGTCATCCTGCGCGTGGACGTACAAGGAGCCGCCACCATGCGCCGCCTATGCCCCGAAGCTGTGCTCATCTACCTCATTCCGGCCAACGAAGCCGAATGGCTGGAACGGCTGCGCACCCGCAAAACAGAGACTCCCGAAAGCCTGGCCATCCGCATCCAAACCGCTCGCAGTGAACTGGAACATCTTGGGGGCTTTGATTATGTGGTCGTCAACGCTCATGACCGTCTGGACGAAGCCGTCGATACCATTATCGCCATCATAGACGCTGAACATCACCGTGTGGAGCCCCGCAAGGTCTGTCTGTGACCGAATCATCCGGCCAGCCCACCCCGCTGGGCCGCATTCTCCCCGATCAAGTCGCCATCCAGCTCCCCACGCTCAAACCCTGGGTGACGTATTCTCTCATGGTGCTCATCGCCATATTCTTTCTGGCGCATCTTGTTTTGAAATACGCCGTTGGGGAAGAAGGTTTGTTCCTATCGTTATACCGCGACAACGAAACCATCCACCAGGGGCAGATCTGGCGATTTTTCACGCCGGCCTTAGTGCACATCGCCTTTCTCCCCGTCGCGTTCAATCTCTACGTCATGTATATCTTCGGAAAGGGCCTGGAGCGTTTTTATGGGCATCTGCGTCTGGCGGCCCTGTTCCTGCTGTCTGTTTTCACTGGCAACGTGGTTGGGTTCATCGCCGCCGACATCCCCTCGGCTGGCGCTGGATCGGGCCTGATGGGGCTGCTGGCGGCTCAAACCCTGTTTATCGATCAAAACCGATTCTTGTTTGGCGATCGTTCGCGCTCGTTGGTCAACACCGCCATCCTTTTCATCATCATCAACCTGCTTTTGGGACTCATGCCCGGCATGGACACCATGGGTAACCTCGGCGGCATGGTCGGCGGGGCAATTTTTGCCTGGCTGGCCGGCCCCAGGCTCACCGTCCAGGTTGCCATCCCTGCCTTTCACCTGGTCGACAAAATATCATCCCGGCGTGTGGTCAGCGTGACACTGGTAATGATCTCGGTATTGGTCGTCCTGGTGACGTTCCAATTCATCATCGCCACCTGACCCTTGCCCGCTGGCGCGTGCATAATCTTTAGAACTCGTCTTTTGTAAACGTAAAGCGTTCGCCTGGCCGCCCCGTAAAAAAGGTCAGCATCTTGCGCCAGGCTGCCGCCTCATCCGGTGTAATCTTTTCAGCCCGATACTCCCAGTTATTCTTGCGAATGTACTCACGCATCCGTGTGCTTTGGCGCTCCAGGCGCAGGGTGGTCTCTTCCACCAGCCAGGCCGCCCCGCGCGGATATTGCCCGGCGAACTGCTCCAGCCCCAGGCGAACATATTCCAGACACAATCCGTCTGAAGACCGGTAAGCGCTGGACATGGCTTCATGCTCCGCTTCCAATTCTTCGAACAAGACCGCCAATTGGTTGTGCGCAGTTTCTTCCACAGTGAGGCACGCCGGGCAGCGCTTTTTAGGAGTTAACAGACTCCGCGAGGTTGCCCTGCGCATCCAGCGGGTTATCTTCTGCGTCCAACTGGCGCGCTTCAGCTCTCCATTCACCAACCTGCCCAGGTGCTCATAAATAATATTCACGCCCAACACCGGCCCGCTGTTCGACATCTCAATGGCCACCAGCAGGCGGGTGTGTTCGGCGCAAAAGCCGTATGCATCGATAATCGGTTGTCGGGTGGGAATGTCGTTGACGTTTTCCCACAAGAACGCATCGATGGCTCGTTCCGCCGAGGCGCGGCTCAAACGGCAGACCGGACAGCCCGGCTGTCGCATTCCTTCCTCCAACTTTGCTACCGTCAGTGCAAATGCCATGCCTTCATTCTATCAAATAAAGCATAGACTCAGAGGACGAAGAAAGCTAGCTCATAGGGAATTGGCGTGGTGAAATCCAATGATCCAAAAATACCCCCCGCCTTCACAAGCGGGGGGCAAAAGAAACTACTTATCTTTGGTCGGCTTAGGCTCATCCGTGGGCTTTTCTTCCTTCGTTGGCTTGGGCTCATCCGTAGGCTTTTCTTCCTTGGTCGGCTTGGGCGTACTGGTCGGTTCTGGAGTCTTGCTCGGTTGAACCGTGTTGGTGGGCGCCGGCGTCGAAACTACGGGCTCCAGGGTTTGCTTGATCAGCCCCCACCCCATGCCAGATTCCACCATCTCAAACACCTCTTCCACCGGGACGCCCGCATTCTGGGCGAGTTGATAGGCCAGGTCGATCTCTCCAAATCCGTAGCCCTGGCAGAACCAGTGGATAATCTCGGTGTAAGTAACGTTGTATCGTTTTGCCAGCGTAATCGCTTCAGGCTGTTCTTCGCCCACCCCACAGCCCGTGACCGGCGAAGCGGTCGGGTTCGCGGGCACATTTGCAGTCGGGGTGACTGTTGGCGTTCGAGGAGTCGTTGTTTGGCTCGGCTGAGGCGAAAGGGGCAGGGTCGGGCCTGGAGTGGCTTTCTTGGTTGGAGTAGCAGTTGTAACCGGGGATGATCCTGTGGCCGTCTCAGCGGGCTCTTCTGTTTCTGCTAATGAAACAATCTCAACAGCCAACCACGATCCGTCTTCCATGACCACGAAAGCGACTTCCACCGGATCCCCTACCCGCAGCCCCGGCTCGATCTGCGTAGCCGCATCAACGATGACGAGCTTTCCGCTCACCAACCAGGCGTCTAAACCCATTGATTCTATGGTCCCGGTAAAATGCGCCAGCTCTTTTTCATTCTTCGCCAACCGGACCAAATCTGCCACCAGGGAACCATCTTTGAGAATATGACCTTGCACCGTCACCCAATCCCCCAGATGCCAGTCACGATCGGCGGCAAGGACAGGATCGACAAGAATGTCCAAACCTGCCACGGTCCAGGTGTTCCCAATAATTTGCTCAATAGGCCCCAGGATATCAAACTTATTCGCAGGCTCTAATAGGGTTACGCCTTCTTCGACTACAACCGCCTGCCCGGCGGTCAAAATCACCTGGTCCTGACCATAGGTTACTTCCACTTCGCCACGGCGGACCGAGAAACGGCTTCTCCCGTCGGTTATCTCTACATCAAATATCGTTCCGCGAACTATTGCCTGCCCGTAGTCCGTGTCGATGACAAATTGGCCATTTTCTTTTACCGGAGTCACCGTATGGGTGCTGACACCCATGACCTGGCGCATTTGAACCCGCAATGATTGGTTCCAGCCTCCCTGGACTTTTGATAAATCCAATTCCGTGTCCTCAGCCAAAACACTGCGAGTCCCTTCAAAGAAAACCAATGTGGCTTGCGACCCAAGCTGAGTGCGAACCTTCTGACCAGATTTAACGCGATCACCGGTAGATGCGGCCTGCCAATTTTGCCCGTCAAAAACTTCGACCACCCCATTCACATCGGTCAAGGTGGCAGAGCGACTGCCGCGCGGGCCGGTCAAACCAATGGTGAGCAGCGCGACCACCACCAAAACCATTGCCATCGAGAGTTGGGTCAAAGCAAAACGCAAGCTAAATCGCCGCTCAGGCTGAGCATTCGAGCGGGCGAACTTCATAATTTCTCCACGTTGAGCCC
The DNA here is from genome assembly GCA_964403875.1 of uncultured Anaerolinea sp. Classification (GTDB taxonomy): domain Bacteria; phylum Chloroflexota; class Anaerolineae; order Anaerolineales; family Anaerolineaceae; genus Anaerolinea. The sequence continues at coordinate 21,568 of CAYOHX010000020.1, forward strand.
TGGCTTTGGAGGAAGCCATGCTGGGATGCGAAACCTCGCGCGTCACCGCTGCCAGACGCAGCAAAGGTAATATTTCGGCTGCTTCCGGCGGCACTAGCTGGACAACCTCTTCGAGAGGTAACCCGCGATCTAGATCTCTTAACCTTTCTTCCAATAAATCATCAAGATCTGTCATTCCCAGCCTCCATTTGCAACAGCGATTGCCGCATCAATAAAAGCGCCCGCCGCTGCAAACCTTTTATTGCATCCTCGGTCCGATGCAAAACCTCCGCCACTTCCTGAAGAGACAATCCTTCCACAAACCGCAATACGATCACATCACGTTGAATGTCGCTGAGCCTACTAAGGGAAACCTGAAGCGTTTGACGAGTGAGGTTGATGTCCAATACTTCGTCCACCCCTTCCTGGCCAATCTCTTCTTCATCCAATAAAACCTCTGTGTTGTGGGTGGAAGTTCGACGATAATGATCAATCGCCAGGTTTCGAGCAATTTGGAATAACCAGGATCGAAAAGCACAATTCGTTTGCCGGTAAGCTGGCAGCGCCTGGACCATTTTCAAGAAAACTTCCGCGGTCAAATCCTCAGCCACCTGCACCTGTCCTGTCCGGTAATACAGATACCGGTAGATACTGGTGTAGTTCATCTCATATAATTGACCCGTTGCCCCCGTGTCGCCTTGCTGAGCGCTTGCGATCAATTCGTTGAGGTTCTGGTTCCGCATGAAGCTCCATCAAAAGGCCTTATTAGTATTAAACGAATGAAACGCAAAAAAGAGTCGCAAAAGGCCAAAACTGCTCTCTTTTCAATCTGTAAACGATTGGCATCATTCCCGGCAGCGAACCCAAAACCCCTTGAGAGGGCTGAATCGAGCCACCCGACTTTCCTGTTTGTATTCTACCCGGCTTCTATGTTAAACTACTATACACTTTCATTGCAATTTTCCAAACTGTATAAAATGGTCGAAAGTTCTTATATAATGGTAGAAACGTTTATTGAGGATTGCAGGGGTATTTATAACCCATGTTCCTGACACGCAAAGCCTGGCTGGCGGCACTTCTCGTCTGCCTATTCATCGGGTGGATCCTTGCCGCTCGCCCAGCGCTGGCTGAAGACAATCCCCCACCCGACCCGCCAGCTCGCATTGCCCAAATCTCCGTTCAGGTCACCCGGCATTATTGGTGGCTGGTACGTTATAAAGATAACACCATCGTTTGCGAGCTGCCAGTCGAGCACGAAGGCATCCCGACCTACAATGAAATTGAAGGGCTGTGCGGCAAGCCAATCGCCACCGAATGGCTGAAGAGTTTGCCCTGCGCCACCGGCGACGCTTCTACGGCCCAATGCCCTGGGTTATATGCGCTCAGCTTGGGCAGCCAGGACTTCCAACGCGTCATCGAAGTGGAGCTGCCTATCCCCAAAGTGTGGATCGAAGTCGTGGACTGCAATCCAGTAGAGGGGCGCTGCACCACCCTGCCTGCTTTGCGGCTGACCGGCGAAGAGCCCCTCCCTAACGAAGCCATCATCTCCATCCAGGGCGCTTTGAACGGAGAGCCATTTCAATGCGCTGGCAATGAGTGCCGCTTGCCCCTGCCCCCCACCAACTCAGACGGTGTGGACATGGAGTTCTGGGGCGATTCCAGCTTTGGCGACTCCAGCGAGCATTACACCGCCAAGGTTCGCCTGGTTCCGTGGGGCGATTTTATGAACCCCGAAGCTCCCTCTACCCAGCCGGGCTCGTGGTACGTGGACGTACTCAGCAGCCAATGGGTTGGGGCAGATATCGCCTCTTGCGCCGACACGTGGCAGGCTTTCCCCGAGTTGGGCGGCCTGGCGGAATGGCTGCGTTCCCCCACAGACCCCGCCGAGCTGCAATCGGATGTGGGTTACTATTATTTGGCTGGAGCGTTGATTCAAAACGGCGTGGTAGATGCTTCTACCTGCCTGGATGGCGGATTGCAGGGAGTCAACGTGGCTTCAGCCTGTGGCGTAGAAGCTGCCGGCCCTGCTTTGCTGGAATGGCAGAATCGCTTCGATCAAGAAATCTGGCAAGCCTCGCAAAACACCGGCCTGCCCGCCCAACTGCTCAAGAACGTCTTTGCCCGCGAAAGCCAGATTTGGCCGGGCATCTTCCGCACCTATCGCGAAGCCGGGTTGGGCCAACTCACCGAGAACGGAGCCGACACGGTGCTGCTGTGGAACCCCGATTTCTTCCACCAGTTCTGCCCATTGGTGCTCAACCAAGCCTATTGCGATCTGGGGTGGGGCAACCTGGGGGCGACCGAACAGGGCATTTTACGCGGCGCGCTGGTCAACAAGGTCAATGCCGCCTGCCCCGACTGCCCTACCGGCATCGATATCTCCCAGGCCAATTACAGCGTGGAAGTTTTCGCCCACAGCCTGTTGGCCAACTGTGAACAGACCGGGCGCATTTTGCGCAACGTTACCAACCTGGACCCCGGCCAAACCACCAGCTACACGGACCTTTGGCGGCTGACTCTTGTCAATTACAACGCTGGGCCAGGCTGCCTTTCCAATGCGGTCCGCGCGGTTCAATCTGCTGGACTGGCTTTCACCTGGGACAACATCAGCGCGCGCCTGGAACCGGCCTGTCAGGGCGCAATTGGCTATGTCGAAGATATCAGCCGCTCCCTTAAAGCCACGCCCACCCCCACGCCCTGGCTGCCTCTGGTCACCCCGGTCACACCCGTGCCCCAGGAGCCTGCGCTGCCCACGCCGCAAGAGCCGCAGCAACCCACGCCCACCCCCACGCAGCCAGCCTCAATTCAACCCACGCCCACCCAACAATCCACGGGCTATCCCGAACCCTCCCAGCCTACACCCACTGGCGATTTCGGTTACCCATGACAATTTAAATCCGCGCTCGGAAGGGCATACCGCTGCCCCCGGTGCGCGCCTGGCGCGGGTCAGCAGGCCAACGCCCGGCGATGGCCGTGCCACAACAAGGACACTTGCTATCGCCTGTAATGCGGTATTCCATCACCGTGTAACCCCGGCGCTGGACGACTCGTTCGCCGCAGCCCGGACAGAAAGTATCTTCGTAGGTCCCCACTCTCCCAGGCAGGTTGCCCGCGTAGACATACCGCAGGCCCGCCTCCTGACCAATCTCCGCCGCCTGGCGTAACGCTGCGGCGGGCGTGGAAGGTGCGTCCATCTTGTAATCCGTATGGTAACCGGTCACGTGCCAGGGAATATCCGTCGAGACCGAAGCCAGGTAGCGGGCCGCCTCCCACAGTTCGGCTGGGTCGTCATTAAAGCCCGGTACTACCAGCGTCACCACCTCGACCCACAACCCCAGCTCATGCGCCGCGCGGATGGTATCCAGCACGTGTGGCAGCACCCCACCCAAACGGCGATAATTTTTATCCTGCATGGACTTGAGATCGATCTTGTAGGCGTCCAGATAGGGACGCAGGTAGCGCAGCGCCTCAGGCGTGGCATTGCCATTCGACACGTAAGCGCAGGCCAGCCCGGCTGCTTTGGCATGTTTGAAAATCTCCACAGCCCACTCGCTGGTGATGAGCGGCTCGTTATAGGATGAAACCATCACCTGGCAACCGGCTCGTTGGGCGTAGCTTACCAACTGCTCCGCTGTAACCCGTTGAATGTAATTCGCGCCCTCATCGGCAGCCGGGTCGCGCAAGGTTTGGGAGGTGAGCCAGTTTTGGCAGTAGTCACAGTGAAAATCACAGCCCAACATGCCAAAGGTTAGCGCGGCAGAGCCAGGCAGCAGGTGCGAGAAAGGTTTCTTCTCAATGGGATCTACGTTCGCCGCCGCCACATAGCCCCACGGCACGCGCAGTTCGCCGCCCTGGTTGAAGCGCACCTTGCAAACGCCGCGCCTCTGGGGGCGCACCAGGCAGCGGTGGGCGCAGGCCAGGCAGCGCACCGCGCCCCCTTCCAGCCCTTCTACCAGTTCGGCGGGCGCGGTCATCCGGTCGAGGAATTCGGCAACATGGCTCATGAAAGTCTCCTACTTGTATTGTACGCCCGTTGTCAACCGCTGCAGGAACCACCCGATGAGCATTGTAGCGGCGGGTCTTTAACATTGGCTCAGGGTGATGCTCTGCACCTTACGCCGTTGGGCCAGGCGAGCCAATCAACCCGCAAGACCCGCCGGGGTTTGCCCGCAGGTATATTTCATTTACATTCTCATCGAGGATTTAACAATCCGTTTTGGCAAGAGGGTATACAATAGGATCAATCCCACTCATTTCTTTCAGGAGGAAAAATTCATGCAGTCTCGGAAGATTCTAGGTCTTTTCACTGCGCTCTTTTTAGCTTTCAGCGGCATATTGACCGCCAAAGCACCTGTGCCTGTCCAGGCCGGCGCTACCAATATTCGCATCAGCCAGGTATATGGTGGTGGCGGAGGTACCGGTGCCACTTACACACACGATTTCATCGAATTGTACAATCCAACCAATACAGCAATATCGCTCAACACAATGTCTCTTCAATACGCAGCCACTGGGGGAACATCTTGGACCAGGGTAAATATGTCAGGAACGATAGCCCCTTTCAGTTACTTTTTAGTCCAATTGGCAGGAGGATCTTCTGGTCAAAGTTTACCATCGCCAGATTTTTCCTCCACGACTATTAATATGGCTGGGAGCAATGGGAAAATAGCATTATTAAATACTACCAATACCGTTCCGGCAGTAAGTTGCCCACCGAATGATTTAATTGTTGATTTCGTCGGATACGGAACTGCCAACTGCTCAGAGGTTGCCGCTGCCCCTGCAATAAGCACCATCCTTGCCGATTTTCGAGACAGTGCCGGTTGTGTTGATAGCGATAACAACAGCACAGATTTCACCACCGGAACTCCCGCCCCGCGCAATAGCGCTTCTCCAATTAACACCTGCGACTTGACCGGCGCCCCCACCGTCACCAGCACCTCTCCCGCAGATGATGCAACAGGTGTTAGTACCTCCACAAATATCGTAGTGAACTTCAGTGAGCCGGTCAACGCAGTTACACCCGATGCTTTCGTCATTTCCTGTTTTTACGGCTCGCACAGCTATACGGTAACCGAAACGAACCCCTCAGCGGTCTTCACCCTCACGCCAACAACCCCTTTCAACGAAGACGATGCTTGCACGGTGACAGTCGTCGCCGAGAATATCACAGACGTGGACACGAATGATCCACCGGATACGATGGCTGAAGACTATGTCTTTTACTTCAGTATCCCCTATGTTGATCCGGCCCCTGAAGTGCTTTCGGTCGCTCCTGCCAATGGCACAGAAAATGTCGACCCGAAAACCAATCTGACCGTTACCTTTAGCGAAGAGGTTACCACAGATGAAGGTTGGTACACACTAGAATGTCCAACTTCCATCTCTGTAGAATCCACCTGGAGCGGAAGTGGGAGTACACGCACCATTGACCCAACTGGAAACCTCCCCAGCGGCACGACATGCACGGTTACCATTGATGCAGACCTGGTCACCGACTTGGATGGCGTTGGGGTATCAAACATGATCGCCGATGAAGTATGGTCCTTCACTACCAACGATTGTTATTCGACAGCCACCCCCATCCACGATGTCCAGGGTACGACCGACACCAGCCCAATTGCTGGAACCGTAACCGTGGAAGGCATCGTCACCGCCGACTACCAGGCCATTGGAGGCTTGGGTGGTTATTTCATTCAGGAACCAGATGCCGACTGGGATCCCGATCCGCTCACCAGCGAAGGAATCTTCGTCTACAACTATTCGAATGATGTGAACCCCGGCGACTATGTGCGGGTGACCGCCACTGTGGTGGAATACGATGGTAGTGGTGGAAGGGGGCACATGAACCATCAGACTCAACTGTCGACCATCACCAGCACATTGATCTGCGCTACTGGGCAAAGCACCGCGGTAACCCCAGTTACGCTCAACCTGCCGCTCCCCGAAAGTGCAGGACCGGGCTACCTTGAGCAATTTGAGAGCATGCTGGTCAACATCCCCGATACGCTCACCGTGCAGCAGAACTACTTCCAGGGCCGCTTCGGGCAGCTCACCCTCGGCTCGGGCGGGCGCATCGTCAACCATCTCAACGAAGACACCACCACGACCTTCGCCGACAACCTGCGTCGCATGATCGTCCTGGACGACGGCTCCACCAAAGAGAACCCCGCTTCAATCCCCTACTATCCAGCCGACGGGGCCTTGCGCGCAGGGGATACTCTCACCGGGCTGACCGGTGTACTGGACCAGGGCGAAGTCAACAGCGATTCTGCTCCTACCGCCTCCTTCCCCGATGTTTACTATCGCCTGCACCCCACCATCGCGCCGGTGTTCAACACCGTTGCTCGCCCTGCCGCCCCGCCCGAGGTCGGCGGCAGGCTGAAAGTGGCCAGTTATAACGTGTTGAATTACTTCACCACGCTTAACTCCCGCGGCGCGAACACTGCGGCTGAGCTTGCCCGCCAGCACCAGAAGTTAGTCAATGCCATCTGCACCCTGGATGCGGACGTGGTCGGCTTGATCGAGATCGAAAACAACGGCGCAACGGCGGTGAACACCTTGCTAAATGGCTATTCAACTTATGACGGCCTGAACGATGTTGCCGATTGTGGGCCTTATGCCGTCATAGCCGACCCGCCCCTGGGTTACGGTTCAGATGTGATCAAGGTCACCCTCATATACCGCACAGACACCGTAGAAACTGTAGGCAGCTCGATCAGCACCAACGCCGACCCCTTTGACAGCTATCGCTATCCGGTGGCCCAAACCTTCCGCGAAATCACAACCGGCAGTATGTTCAGCGTGGTGGTCAACCACTTCAAGTCGAAGAACTGCGATCCTGTCCCTGCCGATGGCAGTGGTGACGAGAACATGGGTGTGGAGGGCGGCTGCTACAATGCGACTCGCGTGGCAATGGCTAACACGCTTTTGGATTGGATCGACACCGTGCTTGTACCGGTGGATCCCGACGTGCTGGTCATCGGCGACCTGAACGCCTATGGTGGCGAAGATCCCATTGCAACCCTGACCACCGGCGGATTGATCGACCAGGTGGCAGCCCATCTTGCGCCCGCCGGGCGCTACTCGTACGTCTTCGATGGCACGGTTGGTTACCTGGATCATGGCCTGAGCACTGCCAACATGGACGCGCAGATCACCGGAATCGGCTACTGGCATATCAATGCCGACGAGCCTTCGGTAATCGATTACAACACTGAGTATAAGGACGCTACCGAACCCTATTCGGCATCCCCCGATCTGTACCAGCCAAACCCCTACCGTTCCTCCGACCATGATCCGGTGGTGATTGGATTGAACCTCTATCAGCGCATCTTCTTCCCAATCATCTCCAGGTAATCCACACTGAGGTTTCCCTTTGCTTCTTTCAGGGGCGGGCTGTGTGCCCGCCCTTGATCTATTAACCCTGGTTTGTTTCGCCCGTCTATTTTAAAGCGCAGTTCTTTGCAATCCATACCAGATACCTAACTACTCAGACTATGGTAGAAAAGTCCCGAATTTGTGGACACCACAAATTCGGCCTCTTTCACCAAAAGGCTGAGCAGTAACCCAGATACCTGCAATTCAATTGCAAGGTACAGTAAAGAACAGATGTGCTATACTATATGTGTAACTACCCACGCACCGGTTAGAAGAAAACTGAGATCCGAATCTTCTGCCCAATTCGCTGAGTAGATACCGGTCAATAACCTCTTCTTATTCATGAACACGGGGGTGTGCATGCAGAGAGATACAAACACAACCTAGCTTGCGTGTCGTACCTTACGAAGTCGTAAGGAATTCGCTGAAACTTTTTGGCGAGTTGTACGTTATATCATATAGATGCAAGGGTCATCCTTGCGAAGCAAGGATCATCGCTGCACACGCCGGTGCCGCTGATCCGGTCGTTATTTTTTATCCGTGGTGAGAAGAGAGGTGCCCTATGTGGATCGTTTACGTAGTGGTCGCTGTCATCGGGGTCGTGTTTGGCGCTATTAGCTTCACCAGCATGGAGAACGAACGTCAGGATGCCTGATCTCAGCTCAGAGCCACCCAAATCTATTGCCGGTTTCACCGGCTGTTCGTAGCCCTTCCGGATTATGCAACTCCTCCCCGGAAAGGCTTCACCCCACCGGGGATTCTTAAACAACAACGCTCCCGCCGCACCGGGAGCGTTGTTGTTTAAGTGAACAAGCCTAAATTTTTTTGTGCCCACGCGCCCCAGATTCGGGCACGTTATTTCTTGATAATTTCCAACTTGGCCAGCGACGCAACCACGCGCTTGAAACCCACCGATTCGAAGAAAACATCCACGGTTTCATCGCCATCCAGGATCTTACTCTCCAGCACAATGCCCTCTTCCCAGGCGGAATGACGCACGCGCATGCCGGGACGGAACTGCTGCTGGATGACCGGCGCGGCGGGCTGCTGGCGAGCAGATGCGCCAATTTGCGTGCGCAGCGCCCGGCTCTCCCAGGTGGCCTGCTCTTGCTTTTGGGCGCGCCCCCCGCCCCGTGCCCGAAAGCCTCCTGCCTGCTCCAAAAGCAGGTTCGCGGGGATATCATCCAGGAAACGGGAAGCAACCGAATCCTGAAAACTACCATAAACGTTGCGCTGAGCCGCTCTCACCAGGAACACACGCTGTTTTGCCCGCGTCAGGCCTACGTAAAACAGGCGGCGCTCCTCGGCCATCTCCTCCGGATCGTCCAGCGAACGGTTGTGGGGCAGCACCCCGTCATCCAGCCCGGTTATGAACACAATCGGGAATTCGAGTCCTTTGGCAGCGTGCAGGGTCAGCAGCGTAGGCGCTTCAGACCCTTCCTGCACCGTATCCTGGTCCGAAACCAGAGCCAGGTTCTCCAGGAAAGCCGTCAGACCGCGCTCTTCATACTCAAAAGCCAGCCGCCGAAGCTCTTGCACGTTCTCCCAGCGCCCGGCCCCTTCTTCACTGCCATCCTGCACGTAATCCTGGTAGGTCACTTCCTCCAGGACCCGGTCGAACAGGTTGGGCAGCGGCATCACGTCCACTTGCGCGCGCCAGCCAGCCAACAGCGTACCAAAGTCAGCCAGCAAGGTCACCGAGCGCCCCAACGCCTCCCAGAAGGGCGACTTCTTGCCCTCCTGCGCCAGGCGCAGCAGCACCTCGCCCGCGCTGATTCCGGCTCCCTGTGCTGCCAGTTGCAGGTTCAACTGGGCTTTGTCTCCGATTCCGCGCGCCGGCACGTTGATGACTCGCGCCAGGCTGACTTCGTCGAAGGGGTTTTGCACCAGGCGCAGGTAGGCAATCACATCTTTAATCTCTTTGCGCCCATAGAAGCGTTGGGCTCCCACCAATCGGTAAGGCATGCCCGCGCGCAGAAAAGCCTCTTCCAGCAAACGTGATTGAGCATTCGTGCGATACATCACCGCCACGTCGCCGCCTTTGGCCCGCCGGCTAGAGATCATCTGTTGGATGGTATCCACCACGAACGCCGCCTCGCCATAATCGTCCACCGCTTCATAAAGGGAAATTCGCTCGCCCGCGCCTTTGTCGGGCATCGATTTCAAATTCTTGCGCGTGCGATAGTGGTTCTTGTCAATTACGGCCTGGGCAGCATCCAGCACGTTTTGCGTGGAGCGGTAATTTTGCTCGAGCAAAATCTTGCGCGCTTTTGGAAAATCCTCTTCAAAACGCAGCACGTTCCGGTAATCCGCCCCGCGCCAGCGGTAAATGGATTGATCCTCATCTCCCACCGCAAACAGGTTGCCGTGCGCCCCGGTGATTAACCGCAGCAGGCTGTATTGCACCAGGTTGGTGTCTTGAAATTCGTCCACCAGAATATGTTCGAAACGATGCTGATACTGGTCGCGCACACCAGGGTTATCATTCATCAGCTTCCAGGTATACAGCAGTAAATCATCAAAATCCACCGCGTTGCTGGCCAGGAGCAGCTCTTGATATCGCTTATAGACCCGCGCGATGACTTCGTCGCGATACGTGCCCGCGGGATAGTCTTCGGCCAGAATAAGATTGTTCTTGGCGTTGGAGATGGCGCTGTGCACGCTGTTGGGCTTGTAGCTCTTTTCATCCAGCTTGAGGTCCTTCAAGGCCCGGCGGATCAAAGATGTCTGGTCGTCATCGTCAAAGATCACAAAACTGGAGTTAAAAGGCAAGTATTGCTGTTCGCGGCGCAAGATTCGCGCGCACACGGCGTGGAAGGTGCCCAGCCACATGCCCTGAACACTTTGTTCGAGCACCCTCTCCAGGCGTGCCTGCATTTCACGCGCCGCCTTGTTGGTGAAGGTCACTGCCAAAATACGGTGCGGGGGCACGCCCATACGATTGATTAAATACGCGACGCGCTGGGTCAACACACGCGTCTTGCCTGAACCGGGGCCAGCCAAAACCAGCACAGGGCCGCCGCCGGCAGTCACGGCCTCTTGTTGTTGGGGATTGAGATTAGCAAGGATGTCCACGGGCATGATTGTACCCGGAAAAGAGGCGCTAACCGGGTATCTTTAAGAAAGCCGTCATTTGATTCTTCAATTCGTGGAGAAACGCTTCCTCTTCCAATCGCGTTTCATTCGCATTTCATTCGCGCAAATTCGCGGAGAAATTCTCATTCTCCCCGAAATACACCTCCATCACGCACCGCGCGCAGTCGAACTTCAGCGGGTAGCGATTTCCGTCTTCATCCACCAACGTGAGCGGCTCGTCCACAGACTGCGTGCCCCCAAAGCGCTTGCATGCCGCCAACTGGTGTTTGATACAGTGCTTTGTCGTCATCACCAATCGCCCGCGCATCTCCAGCCCTGATTCTGCCGCCGGCTCAATCTCCGTCACCCCGTGACGTTGGTAAAATGCACGCGCCTTTTCATTGAGGACATTGCCCCAATAGCTCAACTTCTGCTCAGGGAATGGCGCGTCGCCGCGCACAATCCTCCCACTCTGTCGAGGAAAATTGCGCGCCCGCTCATCCAGCAGCGCTTCCACCACGCCGCGCCGCATAGCGTTTAGCGTGCCCAAAGGAATAAAATACGACTGTGTCAGATCGTTTCGCAAGAAAGTACATTCGAACTCTGTTCCCCCCAGCTTACGCAGTTGCTTGTCAATGGCCGCCTCGGCTTGCTCAGGTTTTTCTGCCGGCAACTTCTCCGCTTCCATCGAGTACATTACCTCGTTCCCATCTTCATCCAACCCGAATAACGCGAAGCCCTTAATCGTCTCTGCCAACCTCAGCCGCACGGCAATTTTTCGCTCGGTCTGGCTCTTCTCCAATGCGCTCAAAAAGGCGTGGTCGTGATTGCGAAAAACCTCCACGCCCACGGCCAGTCCCTCGCCCTTACTGGGGAAAATACGCGCGCCCTGGACATCGTTGACCGTGGTCCCGGTCAGTTCGCGCTCCGCGTTGAAAAAGCACAACCCGTCACCACGGTGAATTTCCACCTTACTATCTAAAGTAAAGGAATAACGTTCCAGCCTGGCTACGCGCCCCACCGGTTCCCCCAGGGATTTCGGTGTATCCGGCGAGCCCACCGGCTGCTTCCGGCCATGAAGAAAATATTGGGTGAAACCACGATTGAACGTCTTGGCGGGGTTGGGGGTGAAATCAAAATACACTTTGCCCGAGGAAGCCGGGCGCAATTTCTTTCCTTCCAGCAAGTCGTCCAGTTTGCGCCGGTAATACCCCACCACATTCATTACATACGCCTTATCCTTCAAGCGTCCCTCGATCTTAAACGAACTCACGCCCGCATCCAGGAGTGCGCCCAAGTCATCGCTCAGGTTGAGATCTCGCAGCGAGAGCAAATGGCGACCCTCTTGCAACAGCTTGCCACTGCGATCTTCCAGGTCGTAAGGCCGACGGCAGGGCTGCGCGCATTGCCCCCGGTTGCCGCTTCGCCCCCCCAACGCATAGCTCATGTAGCATTGCCCGCTGTAAGAAACGCAAAGCGCCCCATGGACGAAAGTTTCAAGCTCCAACAGGGTGGCTTTGCGGATGGCTCGTATTTCGGGCAGGCTCAGCTCGCGGGCCAGAATGGCCCGGCGGATGCCCACCTTCTCCAAAAAAGCTACTCGCTCGGGGTTGTGATTGTGCATTTGCGTGCTGGCAAACAGCGGCACTGGCGGCAGGTCCATTTCCAGCAGCCCCGTGTCCTGGATGATGATCGCGTCCACCCCCGACTCATACAGCTCGCCGATCAACCGTCCGGCGGCTTCCAGTTCGTCGTCACGCAGCAGGGTATTCACGGTCACATATACCCGCGCCCAGTATTTGTGAGCATATTGGATCAGTTCGCGCACCGAGTCCAGGCTGTTCCCCGCCGACTCGCGCGCGCCAAAGGCCGTCGCGCCGATGTAAACCGCATCGGCGCCGCAGTTGATCGCCGCCTTACCTGTATCGAGGTCTTTCGCCGGAGATAACAGCTCGATTCTATCCATTTCTGTTAACCCCTATTTTCTCCAAAATAGACTTCCGCTTCAAAAGCTTTTTCGGCGCTGGCCTGATTCACCCCACACACATACCAGGCGTGTGGATCTTCGGGGCGCTGAGCCCGCAGCAAGGTCACCGACTCGCCGGGTTTCACCTCGCGGCTGAAATTAATCTGCAACCATTCAGCCCGCCAGGCAGCATGTTCTTCCATAGAAAAGCAATCCGCGATCCACTCGATATAGCGGGCATTGTTGACGTGTTGCATGATGTCCGTAGCGCTGTACCCGGCGCGCAGCACGTACCGCTCCTCCAAATTCTCCACCGAAATAATTTTCTCCAGGTCTTCGTCCAGGGCGTGGCGTCCATCATGATCAGGCTCGAGCACGTCCAGGGCCGATGGCGGCAAAATCCGGCGGGCTTGCGCTCCAACCAATACGTAGGCCGTGGTCGCCAGGGCCACCGGTGTGCCATCGATGCCCACCATGCGATGGTCGCGCATGAAGAACAGCTTTTGGCGCACCCCCTTCGGCCAGGTCTCCACGTTCAGTGTCTCACCCATCTGCGGGAAACGCAAAAAGCGCACCTTGATGCGCGACATCACCCACGCCATTTGTTTTTCCAGCATGTCGTAATAGCCATACCCGATATGCTCGGCGTGGGTCGAAGCCACATCCTGCATCATCAAGAAAAAGCTGGTCATTTTCATCTGTTGTCGAAAATCCACATCCGAGGCCTTCACCCGGATTTCTTCTCGCCAGATCGGAACCTTCATATAAACCCATCCTGTAAAAAATCATCTCGGTTCTTCAAGAATTGCCAGGACAGATTCCGCATTTTGGGATCCCCCATTCCGCGGGGGGCGTCACGGAACTTCCCGAAGAACAACCATCTCAAGCATAACATAAAATGGGAACTACTCACGGTAAGGGTGAAAAACCCTGAATTTGAGGAATGCGCGATCGCGGCAGCAATCAGATGCCTCACCTTACAGTTTTGATACGTTGCCCCCACCCCTCTTTGAGGAACAAATATAATAAGTATAATGATTTGGGACGGCCTTTCATGTTTCATAACTTCCCATTCAATCGAAGTCTTTATTTTGGATGTTTCTATGAAAAAAACTCTCCGCGTTTTGTGTGCATTCATTGCCTGTTTCACGCTGTCGTTGGGTTCGGTGGTCCATGCCCAGGCGCCAGAACCACCTGTAAACCCAGGGGTATTCGATGACAAGAACGATGAAGGTCCATTAGGGAATCGCCCCAGAAATCCATTAGCCGATGAACTGATCATTGCTTCCAGCGATGATCCCAATACATCAGATAATGAAATCCAGGCAACCTCAGACCCTGATGGATACGGATATACCTGGAACGATTCCGTCCCTTTCACCTGGACCGACATCAGCGGTGGTGTAACGGTGGGCACTCCCGGTTATACCGGATATTCGACTTCATATTATGGACCCTATAGCCTGCCTTTCAACTTTAACTTCTACGAAAACACTTATAGCCAGGTATATATCTCTCAATCAGGGTTCCTGATCTTTGAGACGCAAGGGGGCGTGCCGAATGACATTCCCTCTATTACCGCCCCGAACAATTTGGTTGCCCCATACACTCATGAAAATTTTTACTACGATTCCGAAAGCTGGCTCAAATACTCATGGGGGGGGACTCAGCCCAACCGCTACTTAGTGGTCGAATGGCATAATCTCCGTGGCGGGCCCGCCAGTGATCCCATCGGCGGGAACGAAGTATTCCGTTTTCAGGCAATTTTGCATGAAAGTGGAAACATAGCCTTCAAATATCACACGATGACCTACTCCGGAGATTATGTTTGCGGAGGCTCTTCTGGCATTGAAAACAGCAATGGTACCGATGGCCTGAAGTATCTGCCCACGAACTGCACCAAAGCCCCATCCAGCAAGGCGGTCTTATTCTCTCGTCCCGGACCTTCAGCGGGCATCATGGTGTTTCCAAATCAGTTTGGAGCACTTGCCGGCACAAGAAAAAACGTAGAAATTAAAGTGCCGATCTACAACAACGGTGAAGCTGGCAATGATGTCTATGATCTAGACCTGGTCTCCGACTGGGCCAGTGGACTTTACAATGCGAACGGAACCGCTTTACTAACGGACACCGATGGCGACGGACAAATTGATACGGGGGTTGTTCCACAAGGCGAAGAGGTAAAAATCACAGCCAAATTCATCACCCCCGATTCGGCCGTGATCGGCGATGATCAAACGGCTTTACTGACCGTCACATCATCGTTGAACAATTCCGTGTCCACGGTCGTTCCGCTGAAAACCGCCATCCCGGCTCCCTTTGTCCAGCTTTTCCGAGACACTTCTCAGTGGGAAATGAAGCTGGGCCTATATCAATCCGCCAAAAACGCCGAGATCGATTTTATTCGACAAGAATGGCCCAGCCCCAGCGCCGTGGTTGAGTCGCCGAACGGAAATTTCATCTATGCGTGGGATGAAGATTGCTGCCTGGATAATGTTTGCGACTATATCGGCAGTGAAGTAAATTTCGCGATTTTGGATCGGGCTGGACGCACCGTATTGCCCGCGACACGATTAGCCGTCAATTACGGAGCGACCACCAACGTATATGATCTCGAGCCCAGTATCGCCGTGGCTCCCAACGGAAATATCGCCGTCTTATGGCAACGGAGCATCGAAGGCACAGCTACAGTAAACAACATGTATTATGCCGTTCTCAATTCGAACGGAGGGATCATTAAAAGCCCTACCAGTATCACCAACGAAACCGGCTCAACCGACACGTCTTTTGTCACTTATGGCGTTGCCGCCACCAGTGACAATCGGTTCCATTTCACCTGGGAGAAGTTAACCCGCGTATTTACGGGGGGCGTGCTCACCCAATCCGTGAGAGACGTCTACTTTATGGCTGTCGCGAACAATGGCGACACGCTTCTGAGCGCAACCAAAATGACCTCAGACACCACGGCCTTGGATGACGGTTTCTTGGATGCAATGATCGAGCCGTTGCAAAGCAGCCGGACCATGCTTTTGTGGTCCAACGGGTCAAACGAAGACATTTACTACACAATTCTTAACAGCTCGGGATCAGTATACAAAGGTACGACCAATCTTTCTGGAGATGGAAACACGCTAGAGGATCGATATCCCACAGCGGTTCAGCTTCACAACGGAAACACCTTCATCACCTGGAAGGCCAACCCAACGATGCGCTTTGCCACACTAGATTCGACTTTCCAGCTCATTTCTGGACCCACGGCGCTCAATCCATCTGGCGCAAGTTTCGATGGCCCGCCTTCTGTGACCAGTGACACCGATAATCGAGCCATCATCACCTGGAGCGATTGGAACTCACCTGTCCACTTATTCTATAGTCTTGTGGATGGCAGCAATGGAACAGTGCTGACTCAGCCTATGGTCTTTCAGTCGGCGGATGCCGGCGACCTGATTAATGATGGATATGTCCAGTCAGGCAACAGCTCCTTCAGTTGGATCCCTTGGCCTGATACGGATGCATGGGTGCTAGCGGATACCTATTTCACCCCTACGGGAACCACCGTTGAAACCAGCGTTCGATTTGGCAACATTGGCTTTACACCCACCAGTTCCACGGTCTTAACGGCAACCCTGGCCCCCGGTTTGAGCCTGGCAGGAGCTACAATTCCTCCTAATTCTCATGTTGGAAACGTTTACACCTGGAACCTCGCCGACCTGGACTGGTTGGATTCTGGGAATCTGAATATTTGGACAGGTTATACGGACGCGATCGCCGGTAACGTATACACCATCGAATGGAATATAACTTCAGCCGGCACCGAAGCGAACCCTGTAGACAATACGGCTATCAGCCAATTTCTCGTCCCAAGCCTGGTCTTCCTTCCTTTGATCAGGCGGTAATCGTCTAACTCCCAATGACCCCGCGGGCAAGGTTTCGACCTTGCCCGCCTTCTTTTTCGTAGGTCGATCGTTGCTTGACCCTCCCCATTTCCTGTGTTATGATCGTTTTTAAGAGGTAAGAAACAATTACATGACAGAGGATTCGAGTTCGTCCCCCTCTCTGCTTCCTGAAGAACAGGAACCCGGAGACCCCGATTCCCCTCAAGAGCGGCCTAGCCGCAGGTGGAATGAAATTTGGGAAAAAATTTTGCGCTTGGGATTGGGTGAAATTTCCCTGCGCATTGGAACCGCGGTTGTATCCATCGCCTTGATCTTGTTGGTAGTGTGGGTCATGGGCAGTTTTTATTTAAAGGGTCAGGTAACCCAAAGCGAAGAACTGGCCGCCATGGCCGCCCCTCTGCCCACTGCCACAGCCACGGTGCCGGCGCCTGTCTTCAAGGTGGCTGGCAGCGCTTTTGATCAGGGCATTATCCGCCTGGCGCAAATCCACACGATTTTGCCAGAAAAACCCCGTTTTGAAATCGACACCTACGAAGTGCAAAACGGCGATACGGTGTTCGGCATTGCCGAGAAGTTCGGTCTCCAACCGCAAAGCATCCTATATGGAAACTTTGACATTCTGGCCGACGATCCCCACCGCCTGCGCCCTGGTCAAATGCTCAACATCTTGCCGGTCGACGGTGTCCTATACCGCTGGACCGCAACCGACGGCCTCAACGGCGTTTCTGAGTACTTCGGAGTCACTCCAGAAGATATTATTAACTGGCCCGGCAACGGCTTGAACGAAGAAACCATTGGCGATTACAGCAAGCCCAATATCGAAGCGGACAAGGTTATCTTTGTCCCAGGCGGTACCCGCGATTTCATCAACTGGAGCGCCCCGCTCATCAGCCGCGAGGACCCTGCCGCGGCCAAAGTCTTTGGCCCCGGCTACTGCGGCCAGATCATGGATGGTTACATCGGCGGCGGCACCTTCGTTTGGCCCAGCACCGAACGCTGGTTGTCGGGCTACGACTGGTCGCCCCAAACCAACCACTGGGGTATCGACATCGCCGGGCAAACCGGAAATGCCATCTACGCCACTGACAGTGGTGTGGTGGTTTACTCGGGCTGGCACGAACGAGGCTACGGCTACGTGATCATCATCGACCACGGCAACGGCTGGCAGTCCCTATACGCCCACCTCAGCCAGATCTACTCAGGCTGCGGCGTGAGTGTGTCGCAAGGCGCCGTCATTGGTTTGATGGGCAGCACCGGCAACTCCACCGGCCCCCACCTGCACTTTGAGCTGATGAACGCCTCAGGCACGCGCGTCAACCCCTGGAATTTCTTGCAGTAATCCAACTATGGGCACGCAAATCACAGACGTACGTCCTTCACCGATTGCCGGGTTGTGGTATACGGGCAATGAAAGCCGCCTGCGCGGCCAAATCTCGGCTTATCTGGACAACGCCGTCATTCCGCCGCTGCCTGGGCAGGTGATTGCGCTGATATCACCTCATGCCGGGCACCGCTATTCGGGTCGCACCGCCGGGCATGCCTTTGCAGCCGTGCGCGGCCAGACCCCTGACCTGGTCGTAGTGGTATCGCCCATGCATGCGCCTCACCCGGCCTCCTTGCTCACCACCGCTCACCGCGCCTACGCCACCCCCTTGGGCCCGATGCAGGTCGACCAGCCCGCCGTAGAACGTCTGGCGCGAATCCTCGGGCAGAGCGGACATGAGCTGACCCCGGTGGCCAACGACGATGAACACTCTCTCGAAATCTTGCTGCCCTTCTTGCAGGTGGCCCTGGCCCAACCCTTCCATCTGCTTCCGGTCATGGTACGCAGCCAATCTCCGCGCACAGCTCAAGTCCTGGGCAAAGCATTGGCCCAAGCCGTGCAAGGCCAGACTTGCCTGCTGGTAGCCAGCACGGACTTGTCGCACTTCTATCCGCAAGAACTCGCTAATGAACTGGATGGTGAAATGCTGCGCCGGATAAAATCCTTTGATCCAGACGATCTTTTTGCCGCCGAACACAGCGGAAAAGGCTTCGCTTGCGGCGTGGGGGCCGTGGCAGCCGTGCTGTGGGCCGCGCGCGATTTGGGGGCCAACGCCGTCGAGGTTTTGCACCACAGCACTTCCGCCGATGAGACCGGCGATCGGGCCTCTGTGGTTGGGTATGGAGCCGCCGCCGTTCTCAAAACTGCATGAGTCTTTCCCAAATCGCCTTCATTTTTATTCTCATCGCCCTCAATGCGTTTTTCGTGGGGGTAGAATTTGCGGCAGTCGCTTCCCGCCGCACCCGTCTTGAACTGGTCAGCGATCCAGCCAGCCGCGCCGCGAAGCTGGTGCACCGCTGGTTGGAGGATGAAACCTCACGCGACCGGCTCATCGCTGCCACCCAGCTTGGCATCACGCTGGTCAGCCTGGCCTTGGGCGCGGTGGGCGAAAACGCCTTCGAAGCCCTCCTGGAACCCTACTTTCACCACATCAATCTGCCCCCGGCGCTGGCCTTCCTCGAAAAAGCTTTCTTCGCTCTGCCCTTGATCATCTCGTTGACTGTGGTTACCGCGCTGCACGTCGTGCTGGGCGAACAGGTGCCCAAAGTAGCCGTACTGCGCTCCCCCGAAAAATTCGCCCTGGCCGCTGCCCCCGCCATGAACGTGTTCAGCACGGTGTTTGGAGGTTTTGTCGGTTTGCTCGATTGGGCTACTCGCGGAATCCTGCGCTTGATCGGCTTGCCCCCCAACGGACACGCCCATTCGGCGGTGAACTCTATTGAAGAACTCAAGCAGATTGTCGCCAGCCCCGAGGTCGGAGCGATGGTTGACCCACCCGAACGCGCCATGCTGACCGCAATCATCGACTTCGGCGAGCTGCTGGTGCGACACGTCAGCGTGCCGCGCACCAATGTAGTCGCCGTTCAGGCCGATACCAGCCTGCGCGAAACCATTCGCTTAGCCGCCATCGAGGGCCTGACCAAGCTGCCCGTTTATGAAGAAAACCTGGACCAGATTGTGGGTATTTTGCACGTTAAGGATGTGCTTTTGCAGCTAGACGAGGGCAGCCTTGACAGCCGCACCGCTCGCGAAATCGTGCGCGAAGCCTTCTTTGTGCCCGATTCCATCCCGGTGAATGATCTGCTGGCCCAATTCCGCGCCCAACGTCAGCACATTGCCATCACGCTGGACGAGTTCGGCGGCACCGCCGGGCTGGTCACCCTGGAAGACCTGTTGGAAGAGATCGTCGGGGATATGCAAGATTCCGCCGAAGCCGAGCCCCCGCCCATTCAGCTTCTTCCCGATGGCTCTTCGCGCATCGACGGCATGACCTTGATTGAAGAAATCAACCACGCTTTTGGGCTGGAATTGGAAGATCCCAACTACGACACCATCGCCGGGTATCTGCTGGGCCGTCTGGGACACATTCCACAGGCTGGCGAATGTTTTGAGGATGGTGATGCGGGCATTCGCCTGCGCGTTGAGCAAATGGAACGCCTGCGTATCGCCCAGGTGGGTTTGGAGAGGCTGGGTTAGTGGTAAACTAATCTCATGCCCAGCTACGTCGAAGTTGCTGTCAACCTCCCCCAAATCCAGTCCCTGTTCAACTACCACCTGCCCGCCGAGCTGGCCGATCAGGCCTTTCCGGGCAGCCTGGTGACCGTACCCTTCGGCAAGCAGACCGTGCAGGGCATCCTTTGGCGCTTCGTCGAGCGCAGCCAGGTAGAAACCAAAGCAGTGCTCTCCGTGTTGGATTCACAACCTGTGCTGACCCCGGCCCAACTCTCGCTGGCGCAATGGCTTTCTGAAAACACCCTGGCTCCCCTGGCGCTGTGCTACGGACTCATGCTGCCGCCCGGCCTCAGCAAGCACGCCGACACCCTCTATCAGCTCAACCGGCCCGCCCTGGAAGGCCAGACTCTGACTGACCTGAACCATCGCCTGGTCGACCTGCTTGCCCGGCGCGGAGATTTGCGCGGACGGCAAATTGACGCCTCGCTGCGTAACACCAACTGGCGGCCCGCTGCCCAGCAAATGCAACGCCGGGGTTGGCTTTCAACACGCAGTGTGTTGCCACCGCCCAGCGTGCAGCCGCGCCTGGTGCGCACCGCGCAATTGGCCGTCCCCCCAATAGAGATCACCACCCGCCTGGGCGCCCCCCCCACCCCAGCCGCCCGGCTCAAGGTCTATCACCGCCGCAAGGCCATCCTGGACTTTCTCGCCCGCGAAACACAGCCCGTACAAATCAACTGGGTGTATGCCTCGGCGGCTGGCGCAACCTTTGCTGATCTGGAATTTTTGGCTGACCTGGAATTGGTCACCCTGAGCGAGAGCGAGGTGTGGCGCGACCCACTAGACGCCATTGAAGCCGCATCGGTCACCTCGGAGCCATTGCCCCTCACACCCGACCAGCAAGCCGCCTGGCGCGCCCTGCAGCCCGCCGTCCACGTTGCCGCCCAAGGGCGCGCGCCCTTGCCCCACATTCTGCACGGCGTGACCGGGTCTGGCAAGACTGAGTTATACCTGTATCTGGTTGCCGAAACCTTACGCGCCGGGCGGACGGCTCTGGTGCTGGTCCCCGAAATCTCTCTCACCCCCCAAACTGCCCGGCGCTTCAGCGCCCGCTTTCCCGGGCAGGTGGGCCTCATGCACTCGCGCTTATCCGAAGGCGAACGCTACGACACGTGGCGGCGGGCCCGCGCCGGGCTGCTGCCAATCATCGTCGGCCCGCGCTCCGCGCTGTTTGCGCCCCTGTCCAATCTGGGCCTGATCGTGCTGGATGAATTCCACGATCAGAGCTACTATCAGGAGGAATTGCCTCCTGCCTATTCCACGGTAGAGACCGCCCTGACCCTGGCCCGTTTCACCGGCAGCCTGCTGGTGATGGGCTCGGCCACCCCGGATGTCACCCTGATGGCCCGCGCCCGCAAGCACAATTGGCCCGTGCTGCGCCTGACAACGCGCGCCCCTGCCCACCGCCAGTTCGCCTACAAAGGAGAGGACGACTTCGCCCCGCCGCCCCTGCCACGTATTCAAGTGGTAGATATGCGCCAGGAATTGAAGGCAGGTAACCGGTCCATTTTTAGCCGCGCCCTCCACACAGCTTTACAAGAAACCCTGTCCAACCAACAGCAAGCCATCCTTTTCCTCAACCGCCGCGGCTCGGCAACCTACGTTTTCTGTCGGGATTGTGGCAAGGCCATTCAATGCCCGCGCTGCGACCTGCCCCTCACTTATCACGCCGGGCAGGGTGGGTTGGTCTGCCACACCTGCAACTACCACCGCCAGATGCCCCAACGCTGTCCTGAATGCCGCAGCCCTCAGATCCGCCAAATGGGCCTGGGGACCGAGCGAGTGGAGGCCGAGGCACAGGCCGCGTTCCCCCAGGCGCGAGTCATGCGTTGGGACGCCGAAACCGCCCATCGCAAGGATTCCCACGACCTGCTCCTGACCCATTTCAGCAACCACCAGGCCGACATTCTGGTGGGCACACAGATGATCGCGAAAGGTCTCGATCTACCCCTGGTTACGTTGGTTGGAGTCATTCTGGCCGAGGTGGGCCTGCAAATGCCCGATTTCCGCGCCGGAGAGCGCGCATACCAACTGCTGACCCAGGTTGCCGGACGAGCCGGGCGCTCTCCGCTGGGCGGACAGGCCATCTTTCAAACCTATCAACCCGATCACTACGCCATTCAGGCCGCCGCTCGGCAGGATTTCGAGGAATTCCTGGGGCAAGAACTGGCCCACCGGCGCAAACTGCGTTTTCCACCCTATACCCGCCTGGCCCGACTGGAACTGCGCGACCCCAACGCCAACCGCGCCGAGCAGGCCGCTCAGGTCATGGGCCTTCAATTGCAGGAATGGATCGCAAGCAGCCCCAATATCGAAATGATTGGCCCGGCCCCGTGCTTCTTCGGACGGCAAAACGGCTTGTACCGCTGGCAGATCATCCTGCGCGCGCCTGACCCGGCGACCTTACTGCGCAACCGCGACCTGGGCAATTGGCTGGTCGAAATTGATCCGCCCAGTCTGCTGTAAAACCTGGCGCTTCCCGGCGCACGGCCCGAGACTTTGCTCCCGCGTATTCTCATGAAGCCCGAATCTGAGGATTGTGGGGTGCGACACCCACATCACGCCGGTTCCAATGAAGCCGATTTTAGGGCCAGGGAATCTGAATCCATGAAGAATAGCCATGCTTTTCGACCGCATACAGCCGGGCATGGGATCCCTCTGGGCAGCCGCCTTCGTCCGGCACGACGGCTTCGGTGCCCCATGAGCCTATGGCCATGAACACGGTCTGTCCGCCCTGACACACCCAGGCTTCGATCAAGAACGGGAACTGCTCCGAATCCTTGCCCGGACTGATCGGGTACGGGGCCCAAGAGACGATTACTTCTGAGCCGTTTCGACGGGCAATGACATCAGCGGGCGAGTCGGTATACAGTGTTGAGAACGGCAAGCGCACTTCCTCGGGGAGCACCACCGGCAGCGTCATCACATCGCCGGTCACAGTCAGCACAATCTCACTGATCCAACATTTCTTGTCACTCCCAGGGCGCTGCACGGCCAGCCAGGAGCCCGACGGATTGCGCCAGACAACCTCCACTTTATCACCTTCATAAAAACCGTCCTTATACAAATAAGCTACGCCTTGCCCATAGCGGCAGTTGGACTGCATGTTGACAACAGCACTCAACACGCCGCCCGGCGTGACAGTGACCGTAGGGGTAGGCGTCTCCGTGGCCGTTGGGGTGGGGGTGCGGGTTGCCGTGGCAGTAGCCGTGGCTGTGGCCGTAGCAGTCGGCGTGGAGGTCATCGTAGGCGTGGAGGTATGGGTAGCCGTAGCGGTGGCCGTTGGGGTATGTGTGGCGGTCGGTGTGGGGGTAGCGGTTGATAAGAACCCCGGCATCCCTTCGCAAGCCGAGAGGACCAGGCTAATCAGTATGAGCACTACGATCAGTGGAATGGACGCGCGTAAGTTTCGAGTCATAGATCACCTCATGCCATTGAATGTGGCTATTTTGGAGTTGCCGTAGAAGGTTCCGCATATTGGAATGCGTTCTAAAATGCGGGTTTCACCACGCCGACTCCCAATGAACCTGATTGTACCGTTTTTTTTCGACTTTGTTTCTGCTATAATACGATTATCTCACTACAGGATTACAGGCTCATGCGGCGTGAAGTACTTACCTGGAACGATGTTGATAAACTTATTGACCATTTGATTCCACAATTCGAAACCGAATTTGACGCAATGGTGGTCATCACCCACGGCGGGATTGTTCCAGGCGGCATTTTGGCCGAAGCATTAAAGATCAGCGACTTGTTCATCGCCTCGGTGGATTTTCCCAACGAACTGGAAAGTGAAAAACAGCGAGAAAAGAACCGCCTGCTGGCTTGGCCCCAATTTTTACAGTTTCCCGAGGATAGCCTTGTGCGCGGGCGGCGCATGTTGGTCGTGGATGACGTTTGGGGCTCAGGACGCACAATGACCGCTGTCAAAAACCGCATTACCGGAGCGGCAGGCATTGCCTACACCACCGTTCTACACTTTAACCCCTACCGCAGCCTGTTCGGCACACTGCGCCCCGACTACTTCGCCGCCACGACAGACGCCCACATCGTTTACCCGTGGGAGATCAAACGCGGACCCGAAGCTGTCCTTCTGCGCGATTTTTAACCCGGAGGCGTCTATGTCGTCGCAAGCAATCCCCGAGTCGATCGAGAATCGTTGGGATATCCTTTATCGCGACTATCCCGAAATCTATGACCGCTTTGGGCGGGTAACCAAAACGCCGACTGTCATTGAGGCCCTTCACCAGCGCTTCCCTCTCACCGGAAAAACGGTTGTCGATGTGGGCTCGGGTAGCGGCCTTTCGACCTTTGAGTTGGCCCAATTTGCTGCCCAGGTCATCGGAGTCGAACCAGAAGCTGCCATGCGAGATCTGGCCTTACAAGCTGCCCACCAACAAAACGTGGACAACGTAACCTTTCTGGAAGGCAGCGCCGAAGCCATTCCCCTGCCCGATCATTCGGTGGATGCGGTTGTCGGCGTGACCCTGGCCAGCCTTTATGCTGAAGACAGTATTCAGGCCTTCGACCGTGAAGCTGTCCGCGTCACGCGTTCTGGCGGACAGGTGCTGTTGATTGATGTCGCCAGGGGTTGGTACGGCGGCGAACTGGCCTCGGTTATTCTGGATCATCCCGATGAAAATCCCTACGAAATTCTTCACGACCAAACCCTGCGCGCCTGCGGCTACGAGCACATGGATTTCTATACCGACCAGGATTATGGCACATTGGACAATATCACCCAGACCTACGGCTTTATCTTTGGCCGAAAAGCCATCCAATATCTGCGCGAACACCAAAAAACCACCATCCGCTGGAAGTTTTGCATCCACTTCAAAACAGTGTCATAGACAATGATCAGCGGCTCGCGCAGGTTGAGGACTGTGCCGAATGCATTTCCCGTGAGTAGGCGCAACGATGGATAGCGACCAGGAAGATTTCCTCAGTTACTGGTTTTCGGGCTATGCCAAAGGCCTGGAGCAGATGGATGATGCAGCCCAGGAAGTGCTTTTGCGCGCCTGCGGGGTGGCCTGTGGCCAATCCTATACGATCCGGGTCTTTCAAGAGGCCTGGGCCAACAGCGCCAACTTGGACGAATTCTTGATCGAGCTTTCACACAAGTTCCCCGCGTCCAATTACGTGCGCGTTGCCGAAAATACGATCAGAATTAGCTATACGCAGTGCGGGTGTGACCTGGTCCGCCTGGGCTGGGTTCAATCTCCTGTTCAGTGCAAATGCTCGGCTTTCAATTTACAGCAGAATTTTTTCCATGCCTTGCGTCAACCAGTGCGGGTCACATGCCTCTCCTCCATCCTGGGTGGCTCTAAAATCTGCGAATTTGAGGTCAGCTTTTCAAAGGAAACTCCCGCCTAACCCGTTTTGACCCGGATGGATCAGGGTTCGGGATTGGCTTGTTTACGACGCATAAGAATGCCAACCGCTAACAAAGCCACACTCAACACAGCGGCTCCAGAGATACCCCAGAAAACCGGAGTCTGCCTTTCAAAGAACGAAACCTGCACCGTAGGCGTGGGACTGGGAATCACGACCGTGGGGGTGCGGCTGGGTGTAGCCGTAGGCGTGACCGGCGTTGGCGTGGAGGTGGCTGTAGGTGGCGCGGGTGTGGGAGTGATCGTGGCCGGAGGGGTTACTTGCAATAGCAGTTTCTGGTCGGGCAGCAGGATCGAAGAATTGTTCAATCCGTTCCAGCCCATCAGGTCGTTCACGTTAATTTTATACAGGTCTGCAATCCACGATAGCGTTTCGCCGCTCCGCACAAGGTGATAATACTTGCCATCACTGGCGGGGGTCAGTCTCTCAACCGGAGTGAGCGGGCGCGGCGTGGCGGTGGGAGTGACATTTCCTGGATAAATGAGTAGTTTCTGACCAATTTGCAGCGGCCAATCCAATTGCCATCCGTTCAGGATAAGAATGGTATCCATTTCCACATCGTAAGCATCCGCGATGGTGGTGAGTGTTTGATACGATTGGACGGTATGCACAATCTTCCCGTCCGGGTCTGGGGAACTCACCTGGACCATGCCCACTGGGGTGGGCGTTGCGTACCCTTCGGTGCTGGCGCTGGGAATGAACAGGCGTTGACCGACTTGCAATTTGTCGTTGCGTGAGATATTGTTCCAGGTTTCAATGTCCTGGATGGTGATCTTGTAAGCCACCGCGATGGCCCATAAAGATTGCCCGGTTAGCACTTCGTGAAAAATTTTCCCGTCCGCATCCGGAGTGGCTACCTTGACCGGGATGATCAATCCGCCGGTGACGCCCGCGCTGCCGCCGCCCGGATTGGTCGTAGAACCACCGCCACTGGAAGTATAGGCCCCACAAGCTTTCTCGGAGGTATAGGCAGCCTGGAGGATATAATAAGTCATGCCGTTGGCAGCTTTTGCCACACCAGCCCCCACGTGGCAGTAAGCCGGATTGACCGCCGGAATCATGTGCGCCTCATCCGCCCACGCCAGCATGATTTCATCAATCGAAAAGGTACTGCCCACCGCAAAATTCTCCGTTGCCCACACCGTCATTCCGGCTCCATATCCAGCCGCCGCAACGCGCCCGCGCACATCCCCAATATGCCAGGACATTTGATTGGCGGCCATGATTTCGGCGGTGCCCTGTGCCACGGCATTGATGATGGGGTCTTCAATCAATGCGGGAAGGCCATTGGAAACACGCAGGGTGTTCATGGCAATGATCAAGTCATAGGCCGTGACCGTAGATTGAGCCGGCTCGACGGAGGATCGAGCTGCGCGCGCGCCACTGATAGGGACCAGGAAAAGGGCCACCAGCGCAATCAGACAAACAGAACGAAAGAGTTTATTAGAGTTCACGTTCATATTATAACGACGAAAACGCACGATTCGTCAATAGTTGGGTTATACACCCAGCACCTGCCGGTAGGCCTCAACCATCGGCTGTAGGCCAAACACCGCCTCAGCTTGAGTTCGGGCTCCTGCGCGCAGTTCGCGCTGCCGTTCCAGGATATCATCCGCTGCCTGCGCCAGCGCGTTCAAATCCGGCGGGTCTAGCTTCCAATCATCCCCGCCCCAGGGCGTCACTCGCCCCGCCGTTGCCGGAACCATTTCAGCCATCGAGCCAGTATCCAGGGCCAAAACCGGCAGACCGCAAGCCAGTCCTTCGATTACCGAGTTAGGGCAAGCCGCGTGGATCTCTACCGCAAAAAGCAGGTGACTGGACCGCGCCAGCGCCGGGATTTGCTCCCGCCCAACCACGCCCATCCAGCGCACCAAACCCGGGTCACTGGCCTCGTAGCGGTCAATGTAGTTCTGGGGCACATCCCCCGCCACCCAAATTTCCGCGGGCCGTCCGCGCAGCCGCCGGGCCAGTCCAACGATGTTCTCCAATTCAGTCTCATGCGCCCGGTCCAGGTGGCCTTCCACCACCAACACCCGCGCGCGATCCTCGGGTGGACGTTCCGGACCTTGCGGCGAAAACTCGCCCAAATCCACCCCGTTGTAGATTACCTGAGTTGGGGTGTTCAGCACGCCATAAACCCGCTCCCACCAGGCCTGGCAGAAACGGGATTGATATACGATCTCATTGGCCAATCCGCGGCGAATGCCTGCCAGCACCTGGTTGTTCATCTCGGCGCGCAGGAAGTGCCTGACGCCTGTACGGCGCAGCCGTTGAATCCAATTCATCCCGTTCAGGCGTTGGACAATACGCACCCCGCGCCGCCGCGCCCGCCACAATCCCGCCAGATTACGCGTTCCACCCAGCACCAGTATTGCCTGGCAAGTTGGGTCATCGGCATTCTGATGCACGCGAATGCCACTCGCCTCAAGCCCCGCCGACAGGCGCATACGGAACGAAGCCGGGCCGCCGACCCCTTCTGCGCGGGGCAGGATGCAGACTGAACCACTCACTGCTTGCTCATTGCTCCGGATATTTCAGCAGTGCCGCCACAATGCGCTCGGCGGCGTGCCCATCGCCAAACGGATTGGCCGCCTGGGCCATGGCTTTATAAGCAAAGGGGTCATCCAGCAGTCGGCGAGCCTCGCCCACAATGCGGGCCGGGTCGGTGCCCACAATCTTCAACACGCCCGCCTCCACGCCCTCGGGTCGCTCGGTGACTTCGCGCAGCACCAGAGCCGGTTTGCCCAACCCGGTCGCCTCTTCCTGAATGCCACCCGAGTCGGTCAGAACCAGGGTGGCCCGCCGAAGCAGGTGGGCCATCGGCAGGTAGTCCAACGGGTCGGTTAATAAAATATTAGGCACATCTTTTAGCAAGCGGTAGACCGGCTCCTGTACATTCGGGTTCAGATGCACCGGGTATAACAAAGCCAGGTCATCCGAATAGCTTTCAGCCAGTTGGCGCAACGCTGTGCAGATATCTTCCAGTGGTTGGCCGAAATTCTCGCGACGGTGCGCCGTGACCATTACCAACCGGCGTCCTCCTGGCCCAGCGCCCATCTTCGCCAGCAGCGCTTCCACATCGGGGGGACAGGGCTGCCGGGTAATGTAATGCAGCGCGTCGATAGCCGGGTTGCCCGTGACTACGATCTGCTCATCCGGCACTTGCTCGGCGCGCAAATTCCGCCGGGCATGCTCGGTGGGGGCAAAGTGCAAATCAGCGGTCACCGCAGCGATGCGCCGGTTGACTTCTTCAGGGAAGGGCTGCCAGCGATCATGCGTGCGCAGACCAGCCTCCACGTGTCCCACGTGAATGCGACGGTAAAAACCCAACAGAGCTGCCGCCATGACCGTGGTCGTGTCGCCCTGCACCAGAATCCAATCTGGGCGTTCCTCAACCAGCACAGGATCGAGGTACGTGAGGATGTTGGCGGTCAGTTCGGCCAGGCTCTGGTTGGGACGCATCAGGTTCAGGTCGATATCTGGGTGAACATCAAAAGCTTCCAACACCTGGTCGAGCATCTGGCGATGCTGGGCTGTGACGCACACGCGCGCTTCCACACCCGGCGTCTGCGCCAACAAACGCACCACAGGCGCCATCTTCACGGCCTCGGGGCGTGTGCCGAAGATCGACAGAACCCGGATCATGAGTGCCCTACTCCCAGTCGGTAGAGGTGGAAGCCATTGTGCGTCCAGCGCTGCTCATCCCAGCCATTCACGCAGTCCACGGCCACGCGGGCCTTGGTCAGTTGGGCCAATTCCACCGGGTCCAGCCCGCGCAGTTTGGAATGCCCCACCAACAACAGAAGGGCATCGGCCTCATCAAGAATTTCGCCCAACACCGCGGCGGTTCGGACCCCAGAGATCTGCGCATCGGGCTTGAAGGGCTCGTGCGCCCAAACCTCGGCGCCGGCCTCGTTCAGCAGATGACAGATCTCAATCGCTGGGCTCTCGCGCAAATCATCCACATCGGGTTTGTATGAAAGCCCCAACGCGGCGATCCGCTTGCCCGCCAACTTGCCGCCCAGGGCGCGTTTGACCAATTCCACTACGAAGCGTGGCTGGGTGTCGTTCACCGTGCGTGCTGTGCGGATCAACTGCGCCAGGTCGGGGGCCGCCTCGACCAGGAACCAGGGGTCCACGCTAATGCAATGGCCGCCCACGCCAGGCCCAGGGTTGAGGATGCGCACCCGCGGATGACGGTTGGCCAAGGCAATCGCCTCCCACACGTCCACCCCAAAGCGATCCGCCAGTCGAGCAAACTCGTTGGCAATGGCGATGTTCACGTCGCGGTAGGTGTTTTCCATCACCTTGACCATTTCCGCTGTGGTGGCATCGGTCAGGATGATCTCGCCGCGCACGAAGATGCCGTACATATCCTGCCCCGCTTGCGCCGAAGCCGCGTCAATGCCGCCGATCACGCGGGCGTTCTCGATCAACTCGCGCAAGATCTGCCCCGGCAGCACCCGCTCCGGCGAATAGGCCAGATGAAAATCCGCGCCTGCCTTGAGCCCTGAGCGCTCCAAAATCGGCTGGACGATGTCGGCTGTGGTACGCGGCGGAGAAGTCGATTCCAGCACCACCAGATTGCCGCGGCGCAAGTGCGGCACAATCGATTCGGCTGCCGAAACAACATAGGACAGGTCGGCTTTCTTCTCTTCCTTGAACGGCGTGGGCACGGCGATAATGAAGGCGTCCGCCTCGGCAGGGCAGCACTGAATAGTCAAATTTCCTGATCGGATGGCTGCCTGGACCACCGTGCGCAGACCGGGCTCGTAGATGTGCAGTTCGCCCCTTTTCAAACTGTCAGTCACCTGAGGATTGACATCTACGCCAATGACCTGAACGCCATGGCTGGCAAAAGTGCTGGCGGTGGGCAGGCCGATGTAACCCAGGCCCAGCACACAAATTTTCTGGAATCGCATAAACAATGCTCCTTGCTTGAGGTGTCTCGATTATGCCATGAAATCGAACTGGCGGGTAGTTTCAGCCTGGCATACCATGTCGACGAACACCCCTGGCAATTTGTTCCCCCTCACTCCCACTCATCCGGATTGTAGTTCCGAATGCGTTTCAACTCACTACGGTGCTGCTTATCCCGCGCCCTCCCCGCCCCCGATGGACGGACTTTTTTGCGCACCTTGGGGGCCACCAATGCTTGCTGAACCAGGACCACCAGCCGCCGCAGCGCATCGGCTTTGTTCTGCTCCTGGGTGCGGAAACGCTTCGCCTCAATCATCAACACCCCCTCTTCGGTCACACGGCTGCCTGCCAGGCGGATCAGCCGCTCTTTGACCTCGGACGAGAGGGCGGTCGTGGCGCTCACATCCCAGCGGAGTTGTACGGCAGTGGCGACTTTGCTGACATTTTGACCACCAGGGCCAGAGGAGCGGATGAAATCGAAGTGGATTTCGGAGTCGTCAATGGTGATGTCGTCCAGCAGCATTTCGCGCCTGATGGTTATCCAGCATTAATAAATCGGGTGTACTGTTCTACAACTTCGATTGAAGGGCCATCCATTTTAACAGCGCCTTTGTCCAACCAAATAGCCCGTTTGCATATTTCTTTGATGGATTGCTCACTGTGAGAGACCAGAACAATCGTTGCGCCGCTATTCAGAAGTTCCTTCATTTTTTCCATCGACTTCTGGCGAAACCCCGCATCTCCAACCGCCAAGACTTCATCCAGTAACAGCGTTTCTGGAGTCAAGTGTACCGCCACAGAAAAAGCTAAGCGCACAAACATACCACTAGAATAGTATTTTACGGGCGTATCGATGAATTCTCCGATCTCAGAAAACGCCACGATTTGGTCAAATTTTTGACGAATCTCATAACTCTTCATCCCCAAAAAACTGCCATTCAGAAAAATGTTATCGCGGCCTGACAACTCCGTATTAAATCCGGTTCCCACTTCCAGCAATGAATTCACTCTCTCGTACAACGTGATTTTCCCTCTGGAAGGACGCGTGATTCGAGAAAGTATCTTTAGCAACGTGCTTTTCCCGGCGCCATTTCTGCCTATGAGACCCACCGATTCGCCGTGGCTGATCTCAAATGACACATCTCGCAGCGCATAGAATGGCTCTACTTCATGGACAGGCGCTGACTTTGCCTTTCGAGCCAGCATGCGAAACGGCGCATTCAACAGTTCTTTCAAAGAGCTGCTCGGACCTTCCAGGCTGTGATGAATGCGATATTCTTTCCAAACATTTTCGGCTTTAATGGCTAATTGAGTCATCTTTAAAGTACGTCCGCAATTCGATTTTCCATTGATCGGAAAGCCACAGCCCCCGCGAACCATAAGGCGCAAGCTACCACACACGAGATCAAAAGATTTGAAACCTTAGGAAATTCGCCCTGATTCAAGAAAACCCACCGGAAGGCCTCAACGAGGCTGGTCAAAGGATTCAGATAGAACAAGCCACGAATCTTTTCAGGCACAATAGATATGGGAAACATCACGGGAGTCAGGTACATCCAAATCATCATGATAAACGCGAGGAAGTTTTTGGTGTCCCGAAAAACCACCATGAGTGCTCCGAACAATAATCCCACCCCTGAGGAAAAGATGACCGTAATGAGCAACAGGACCGGCAACAGGAAGTAACGGGCGGTTATGGGGAAGTGATTTAGGACAAGAAAAACAAACAAGATTAGAAACGAAACCAGAAAATCAACCAACGAGCCTATCGTTTGTGAAAGGGGCAACGCCAAACGCGGAAAGTAGGATTTAATAATGACTCCGATATTTTCCAACAAGCTATAAGCCCCCGTATTTACCACTTGGGAAAAAAGCTGCCAGACGACAAAACCTGACAGGAAGAAAATCGGATATGGGATCCCTTCCGTAGGGATTTTTGCCAATATACCCAAAATAAAATAGAAAATCCCCATCTGAATGAGGGGTTGAAGAACTATCCACATGAATCCAATTAAGGTCTGTTGGAAGCGAACCTTGAGGTTGCGCCGGGTGAGAAAAAACAACAAATCTCGATATTCCCACAATTCGCGGAAATTGGGCATATCAATGGAATTTGGCGGAGTTATGACAATAGGCTTGAATACTTCAGGAGTTTTTAGAATTTGCATATGTAATTATTCGACCCTCGTAAATACGCTGATTATAATGCAGGAATTAGAAAACAATAACGACTGCGGCTCAATCAGATAGCACATATACCGTCATGGTTCATTAATTCAACCAGATTGTTTTCAAATGAAGTCTGTATCTTACTACTCACAAGGGACTTTACGCTTATCGTTTCTTCGCTGTCTAGAATTTTCCACACTAAAAAACACTCAAAATTACACCTACACACAGCAGCTAATCCCTAACAGTGTGGTATGATACATCCACTTTTGTAAAGCCATAGTAAGTAGGTGACAATTCTGAATATTTGGTAGCGACTTGAACCCAGAGAAACCAAGAACCTTATTTAACCCAAGTTGCTGCCTAGAGTAGGGAGCGTAAAAAAATCCATGAGTTTGCGGTACATTTAAGGATATTCTCCAGGATGCCAGCATTCACCTCTTACCATTGCGAAAATCGAATTCACTCCGCCCCTTGCCTCCTTTCTTTGTTTATCTTCAAGCCTCAGTTCGCAAAATCGTTGAAACCACCGGAGTTTGATTGAACGGTTATTGCCGAAATCCATCTACGCCATCACTGCTAAAGGGTTTGAGCTTAAAGTCATGCTGTTTTTCCTGGCTTCCAGCATCAACTTCTTATGGCAGCAACTTGGTCTAATTAGTGAGGGATCGAAACAATGATTGATCAGGTCAATCCAACAAAAAAGATTTCTACTAACGTGAAAAGTAAAATTGAAAGCCTGTTTGCCGAGAACTTTCATATACTTTTATTGCTAGTTATCATAACAGCTATTTTCTTTTTGTACTTAAATAAAACTAGAATTCCATTCTTTGTCGCAATATCATCTAGAGAGGCTCAAACAGCTAGTCAGGCCCGCTATTTTTTCAATGCTGGTATTGATCTGTTTCGCCCAAAATATGATTTAACTCCAACACCTCAATATCTGGTGCAAGAATTTCCAATTTACCAGGCCGTTGTAGCAATTATTTATCATATTGCAGGCTTCGATGAAATCTGGGGGAAGATTTTATCTGTATTGGCTCTTGTCGGTTCGCTCTGTTACATGTTCTTAGTGAGCAATCATTTTCTAAAGAATAAATACGTTTCGGTAATAGCAACAATTTTTTTCGCGATTGCTCCATATACCATC
Source organism: uncultured Anaerolinea sp. (assembly GCA_964403875.1). Lineage (GTDB taxonomy): Bacteria > Chloroflexota > Anaerolineae > Anaerolineales > Anaerolineaceae > Anaerolinea. The sequence continues at coordinate 55,050 of CAYOHX010000020.1, forward strand.
CGGTTCTACCCTGTTTTTATGATTGACCCCACAACCGTCTTTCTTAGTTTAGTTACCTTGTATCACGGAATTTTATGGATCGAGAAAAAAACGAGGATTGATTTTTGGATCTTTTTGGTTTCGGGCCTTTTCGGCTTCCTAATTAAATTTATTTTTCTAATCCCTATAAGCGTGCCTTTATTTGTTTTATTTGTATCCTCGCTAGATCGAACACAAAAAAATGAACTGAAACGTATATGCCAATTTTTTATGGCTTTCGTATTTTGGGGAATTACTTTACTAATATGGGTCGCCTGGTCTAGCTATCTGAATAATCAAACAACATTGCAAGCATTCAACGATTCTTTGGTCCAGTACGATCTAGTTGCAAAGTGGTTTGGTACTCTTGACATGCGTGCAAATCCCGTCTACCTGGATTCATTAGAATGGATTACTAGCGCATTTGTTCCCCCTTGGATTTCCAAAGAATTGTTTTATGCGTTGTTTGTTATCGGTCTAGGTGTAAATTTCTTGCGCTCCAGAAGACGAGCTGGAATATTTTTACTTTCCTGGACTTTCGGATTTTTCGTGATATTACTCTTATTCTTCCCAGCATTGTCTACCCATATTTATTATTGGCTGCCTGCCATACCCATCGCTGTTCTATCAATTGTTAGTATTATTGACGTTATTTTTACATTTTTCTCTGACGTTGTCGTAAAAATTAAATTGAGCTCCAATTATCGGAAAATCATGTTTGTTTTCAGTGTTTTCGTATTAGGTGAAGCCATCATTATCTTGGGGAGACAGAATTATATGAATGGTTTTGATTTGCTTAGTTACAAACAACCAAATCAATTTGATTATTATACCGGCTTAATTACTATCATGTTTATGAGTTTATTGTGGGCGCTCGTTGTTTATATGATTCTGTTTAAACAGATAACTATGAAAATACTGTTTAGCATCCTTATCATTGGTGTGTCTTCTCAAACCTTTTACTCGAACCTGTTTGTAGCAAATGAAAAGTACTGGGAAATTCCATCTGATCAAGGATATCATTGGTCAACGACTCCGCTGCTCCTCCAAGAGGCAAATTACATAAAACGCAATCACAATTTAGACGAACCTATTGCGATCGTGACCAAATACAATTACTACCCTCACGTATTGTACTTATCCGGTGCGCGCGGCTATACACTTAGGTACCCCGAACAAGATATTAATGCACCATGCTTTTCCGTATCCCACTTCCCTGTTTTTCTTTCCAATCCATGTGTATCTCTACTTCATGAACAAGGGATAAATAATGTCTTCGTCATCTTCTACCAAGAAGGATTAGACATGAATGAGGCGGATTTTAAAGCAGTTGCACCTTTGTTGCATTTAGAGTTGGTGGATCAGATGTTAACAGATTCGGATCAATTCGGAAATGTTCTGCATTACCGTATTGATCTACCGTGAGGAATGTCTGTTTTTTAATTTTAAATTGGAGCCCACCGGTCGAGAAAATTAACTTCAAAAATGAGCCCACCTGGACATTACAATCTCCGGTAAATCAACACCGGAGGCAAGGAGATGAAAAAGGTGGACGACTACGAACGGATACGGAAAGCGTATCATATCGAAGGATTGAGTATTCGAGAGATAAGCCGCCGGTATAAGCATGGCCGCCGGTTAATCCGAAAAGCGTTGCAACATCCCGTACCGGAAAAATATCAACTTGGACAGCCGAAGAAAGCAAAGGTGCTGGGGGACCACCGGCAACGCATACTGGATCTTCTACAGGAAAGTGACAAGCTACCTCGCAAACAACGGTATACGGCCCACAAGATCTACGAACTGGTGAGGGATGAAGGCTACACCGGCTGCGAAGGAAATATTCACAACTTCATCAGTCGCACCAAGAAAATACTCAAAGCAGGCAAAGCCTACCTGCCACTGGAGTTTGACGCTGGGAAAGACGCGCAAGTAGACTGGGGTGAAGCAGTCGTGATCATGGCGGGGGTTGAGGTTAAGGTTCAGTTTTTTGTAATGCGACTGAATTATTCGCGTGTTCGGTTTGTGAAAGCGTACCCATTTCAAAAGCAAGAAGCATTCCTGGATGCGCATGTGTCGGGGTTCCATTTCATGGGGGGAGTACCACAGCGGATTACGTACGACAATCTCAAGACCGCTGTATTCCGTATCCTGGAAGGGCACAACCGGCAAGAACAAGACGCATTCAAAGCCTTTCGCAGCTATTACCTCTTCGACAGCCATTACTGCACCCCGGCTCAGGGACATGAAAAAGGCGGCGTGGAAAGCGATGTGGGGTATGCCCAACGCAACTTTTTCTCACCGCTTCCCCGAGTAAATGATTATGACGAACTAAACCAACTGCTATTGGACCGCTGCAAACAGGATGTAAACCGGCACATTCGCGGTCAGGAATCGCCGGTTTCCGAACTGTGGAATGTGGACAAGGTGCATTTGCTGTCTATTCCCCAGAAAGATTATGCAGCCTGTCAAAACAAACCAGTCAAAGCCAATCCTTACAGCCAGGTGGTCTTTGAAACAAACCGGTACTCCGTGCCGCATACCTATGCCGGAAAACAGTTGTTGCTGAGAGCCTTTCCCTTCAAGATCGAAGTACTGTCCCTGGAAAACGTCATTGCAACTCACCAGCGCTGTTTTGGTCGTGAGCAGGATATTTTCGACCCTTTGCATTACCTCACGCTGCTCGAACAGCGACCTGGGGCCTTTGAGCATACTGTGCCTCTGCGTCAATGGCGCAAGAAGTGGCCAGCAACCTACGAAAAGCTTCTCTCAGGTTTACAGCAAAGCAAATCGGATGGTCAAGGCACCCGCGAGTTCATTGCGATCTTGAAACTTCACCAAAGCTACCCATCCGACCTGGTTGAACAAGCCGTGGCAAATGCCGTTCACACAGGTATGCTGAACCTCGACGGGGTTATGTATCACCTCCGGCAGCTTTCCGCTCCGCTCTCTATGGCGAAATCTTTGGATCTGAGCAAGCTTCCGCAATTGGCAGGAATAGGCTGCCAACCAGTGGATTTGCAGGTCTATAACCAATTGCTGGAGGTGAGATGATGGAACGCATTCCCTTGCTGGACACATATCTGCGACAACTACACCTACCTGCTTTCAATCGGAATTATGTGTCTTTTGCTACCGATGCTGCCCAGCGTAACCTGGATTATCCACGTTACTTGTTGGCCCTGGTTGAGCAGGAAATCCATACCCGTGAACAGAACCGGATTCAGCGCCACGTAAAAGCTGCTCGTTTTCCCGTTATCAAAGAACTGGCAGATTTTGATTTCTCTGCGCTACCCACCCTCAATAAGGCGAACATCCTAGATCTGGCCCGGGGGGAATACATTTCGAAACGGGAAACACTGATTTTCATCGGAAATCCAGGACTAGGAAAAACTCACTTATCGATCTCCCTCTCCCTAGCTGCCTGCCGACAGGGGCGTCGGGTGCGTTTTTGGACCGCAGCTGGATTGGTGAATGAACTGCTAGCAGCTCAAGCAGAAAACCGCCTTCATCGGCTCATTGCTCTCGCCCAGAGGCAGGACTTGATCGTGTTAGATGAGTTGGGGTTTATCCCTTTTACGCCCAATGGCGCTCACGCTTTGTTTACTTTCTGCTCAGAACTGTACGAAAGAACCGCGATGATCATCACCACCAATCTTCAGTTCGCCAACTGGATCCAACTCTTCGGCGATGAACGTCTCACGGCAGCTTTACTCGATCGTTTGACACACCATGCTCATATCGTTGAACTTGCTGGTGAGTCCTTCCGCTTCCGCCAGCGTATGCAAGGTGCCTAAGATGGGTTTATCGCTTTTTTGGACTACCGGCAGGGCGCAAAAGATGAGGGCAGAGAACTGCTCCTCTGCCCTGCCGTATAGCCGCTCGTGTCGGCGCTCAGGTCGCTCCCCAGCGTTGCCTTACCCTCCGCACGAGCACTATGATTCTATCACTTCAGGAGGTGGGTGCATTTCTAAAGTTAAAAAGGGATCATTTCTCAAGTTAATTTTTTGGTACAATTTCCAAAGGTGGGTGCATTTTTGAAGTTAAAGTGGGTCCATTTTTCAAGTTTAGGACTTACGCAAGACGCATTAGTACCGAAGGGGATTTGATCTGGCTGCGCAAA
>CAYOHX010000021.1:0-58330 GCA_964403875.1 uncultured Anaerolinea sp.
GGGGGGGGGGTTCGGGTTGAATTGTGTCAGTCATATTTCACCTCTTTCGCGGGCTACTCGAACCGAATGCGCGGATCGACCCAGGCCAGGGCAATATCCGCCAGAAGATTACCTAAGACGCCCAAGATGGACAGGAACATGAGGAAAGTCGCTGCCAGGTACAGATCCTGGTTCATCTGGGCGTTAAAGTACATGGGGCCTACCGTTGGTATGTTCATCACCAGAGCAACGACAGTCTCTCCAGAGATAATGCCGGGTAAGGAGCCTCCCAGGATCATGATCAAGGGGTGCATCGCGTTGCGGACAGCGTGTTTCCAAATCACCGTGTTTTCTTTCAGGCCTTTGGAGCGAGCCGTTTGAACATATTGCATGTTCAAAACGTCCAGCAGGTTGGCCCGCATGATGCGGCTCAACCCGGCGGTACTGCCGAAGGCGATTACGACAATCGGGATCCACAGATGCCCCAGCATGTCCCAGAACTTGGCGAGGCTCCAGGGCGCATTTTGGTATGCGTCTGAGAATAGGCCGCCGACCTGCTGCCCAAACCAGCGTTGCGCCATCACCATCAAAACAAGCGCAACCAGGAAACTGGGGATGGACAGGCCTAAGAATTGGAGAACCGTAATGATATAGTCTGGGATGGTATACCTGTGCGTCGCGGAGTATACCCCAATGGGGACCGCTATCCCCCAAGATAATAGTAGCGAAAATACTGAAATTCCGATCGTGAAGGCCAGGCGTTGGCCGATCAGGTCTTTTACTTCCTGACGATATTGGAAGGATTCACCAAAGTCGCCCTTCACAAACCCGGTGATCCACTTGAAGAAACGAACATACGCTGGGTCGTTGAGGCCGTAGCGTTGTTCCAATGCCTGAATCTGGTCCTGAGTGACATTTCCGCCTTGTTGGCGTAGGCGGTTGATTTCGTATTCCAGATAAGAACCAGGCGGGAGTTCGACGATGATATAACCAAGGACTGCGATGATCGCCAAAGTTACCAACATGTAACCGATGCGGCGAATGATATATCCGATCATGGCTTCTCCTTTCTTCTAGCATCCCCCGAGAAAATATGATCTCGAGTTTTGGAGGCGGAACCGCAACTTTTGTCAACAAGTATCAGGGAAAACTTGCGGACAAGAATTGCTTCTTCTCCCCCTCGAGAGCGATTGTGATATATTGTTGGGAAATGGGGAGGAGGAGAGTAACTCCCCTCCTCCCATCATCGTGTCGGCTTCGAGAACTAGACGTTCTTGAAGGAGAAGGTTTCGGGGTTGGTGATCGCGGGATACGGAATGATCCACGGATTGCAGAAGCCACCGAGTTTCAGTTGATCGCGGGTCGGGACATTCTCGAGGTCCTTGCTGACGATGATGATGCGGGGCGTATTGCCAATCGTTCCGATGAAGAACGGGCCTTCCGTCATATGGATCTCGTTCATCTGCCAGACCAATTCCATGCGCTTGATTTCATCCACTTCGTAGATGGCTTCGTCATACAGCGCGTGCAACTGCGGGATGGGGGATTCGGCGTACTCGGGATCGCTGACATCGAACCGCGGAGGAGTGCGGTCCCAGGGCGATTTGTCGAGTTCGGTGCCCTCGACGGCAGTGCCGGCGACCATGCGGAGCTGCCCGCACAGGGGAGCCCAGCGCTCAGTCTCATCCGGGACAACCCAGGAGGGGAAGAGCAAGTGGTCGGGGCCGTCACCAACTTCCCAGTTATTGCGGAACTCTAGCTGACCAGCGCGCCAAGAGGGGCCGAAGTCGGCGGGCGGGATCTGGTTGATCAGGATCTGGAGACCGATGTCGGTCCAGTTCTTCTGAGCAATTTCCATGACCTTGATGACCTCGCCAGCGGCATCAGCGCCGATGTCGATGCGGACGATCAGTTCGGAGCCATCGGGCATCTCGCGGAAGCCGTCACCATTGACATCCTTGACGCCGATCTCGTCGAGCATAGCCATAGCCATCTCGGGATCATAGTCAACGTACAGGCTGCGGAACTTCTCGTAGTGCGCCTGGGCCTCGGCATTGAAGTTGAACTCCAAGGCTTTCGGGCTCATGGTACCGGTGGTCGGCGTGCCGGTGTCGTAGTACACGATGCGCTGGATGTCGGCGCGGTTAAGGGCCAGGGACATAGCGCCCTTGAACTTGGGATCGCGATACAAAGCGCGCTTGGCGGGATCCTTGAGGTCGTGGTTCCAGAAATACATCTGGCCTGTACCAGAACCGGTGTCCCAGAAGCGAACTTCGTAATTGCCAGCGGCTTCGCTGGCTTTGAGGGTGGCGACATCGCCGAGGGTCAACTGGTAGGTGTAAACTTCCCAGCTTACCGAACCCTGGGTGGTCTGCAGGATGAAGAACTGCGCATCGGGGGAGGCTTTGATATCCATCCCGTCAACGTAGGGCAGTTGATTGCCTTCGGTGTCCACCGCGTAGTAGTACGGGTTGCGTTCCCAGGTCGAGGCTTCGCCTTCTTTGTACTCTTTCAGCATCCACGCATCAATGGTCGGGCATTCGGGGTTGATGCGATAGTCGATCTTCTGATCATGCACAGAATAATCGGTGTATTCGGAGTTGTACTTGGGATTGAATTGCTTGGCGTAGGCAGCCGGATGGATCCAGTTGTAGCCAGTCATACCGTTGGCCCACATGGCCAAGCGCTTGGCGGTGAGCGGCGCAGGCTTGGGGAAGGTAATGGTCAGGGTGTAATCGTCCACCGCCTCGAAGACGGGCAGAACGCCGCCAATGGCGGGCAGTTCGGACGGAACCGCAGCAGACTGATCCGGGTCCAGAACCATGTCATTCCACCAATAGAGCACGTCAGCGGTGGTAACGGGGGAACCATCCGACCATTTCATGCCCTTGCGGAAATTCAGGGTCCAAACGGTGTTGTCCGCGTTGGCTTCCCAAGATTCGCAGTGACCGGGGGCGACGGCCAGACCGTCATCCACCCAGCGCAGCGGAGAGTGGCCGTACATGCCAGCGGCGGCACCGCCCTGATGCCACCAGTGAGCCATCTTGAAGCGACCACCGTATTTGCCAATGGCGTTGACCGGTTGAAGGGTCAGGGGGTTGGCAGGTAGGCGATCAGCCAAAGGAGGCAGTGTTCCAGCGGCAACTGCTTCGGCCAGCATGGGGGCTTCCTTGGCAGCGGCAACAGTCGGGACCAGGGTCGCGGTGGGCTGCTCGATCGCGCGCGGGGTTGCGGTAGCAGCAGCGGCCTTGGTGGGTTCGGCAACGGGGGCCTCGGTAGCCGCGGGGGCGGCGCAGGCCGTGACAACCATTCCGCCGACTGTCATTGCGGACAGGCGTAAGAAATTACGGCGATTGATCTTCTCAGAAAGAGACATTTTTGAAATTCCTCCAGGTAACGGGTTGGAAAAAACGAACAACGAACTATCCGACGAAATGCTTCTTTTGACCACCTCCTTTATGAATGAATTCCCATACGCTGTCAAAAACAGTGCTTGAAAATGGGCTTGGTTTTGTGATGGTAGCTTTCGTCATTGAGAGCGCTCCCGGAAAAATAAAATCTGGCTATCCCATTTATAGGATAGCCAGAACAGAATTTTTCGCGCTGAGATTGGCTTTCACTGACCATAGCTTTCGCATGAGTAGCACCACCGTCATCCCAAATATATAGGTATAGTATCTAAGTTTGGTTTTCTTGTCAAGCAAAAACGATACGGATTTGTCGGACATCTGAAATTTGTATAAACATCAACATGAGCGACCAACTCATTGGCCGAAGTCAATGGACTCCGCCGGCGCGTAGATGATTGTATCGGCGAGACGGTCGATTTTCTGGTAATTTCCGCGGATAGCAGACAGTTGTTGAGGTGTCCAGCGGCTGCCTTGCGAGTCCCAAAATTCGGGGTCATAAAGTAAGATCAAGTCGTATTCTTTTTTGTAAATCGCATCGATGAAAGAAGTTTGGTCCCAAACGTGGCCAGTTACCAACTGCTTATACTCAAAAGGTTGAAAGACCAATGGTTTACCGACAACAGGTAACAAACCCATGAATTCGTCTGCCAGGACAGGCTGTTCGGCCTGAGCGACCAGATCCGCCATTTGCTTGATTTCCGCGAACTCATACTTCGCCCGGTTCGTGGGGCCTGAATAGTAGTCCCGCTTTCCCCACTCATAAATTGCGTTGACCTGAATGGTGAACGCAACAATAACAGCCAGTTTTAAGTACCACAAGTGAGTGACCAAGTGGCGATCTTTGAAAAAAGGACCTACCCATGCCATGAGCGCACCGGCCACCAATGCCAGCGCTGCAGAAAATTCATACAGGTAATTTACGTTCGATCCATCTTTGCCAATGGTTATTGCAGTAGCTGTGGAGGCCAGGAGATAAGGCGCGACAACCCACCAGGCTTTTTGCTTGAACCAGACTGCAAGCACCAAGTATGCAGCTCCTGTGATCACCAGGAAGCCCATATGATTCCAGATTTTTTCCGCGTTTTCATTGACGGTGCGCCAGAGGAAGGGATTGACGTTGGCGGTGACAATGTTGAAATAAAAACCACCGCGGGTAACCAGGTTCAAGCCGAGGAAGGCTCCCAGGGAGAAACCGCCTGTCCAGAGGGCGAGCTCAAATGCTTTCCGACGGGGTTTATGATAGAGAAGCCAGATGAACGCGGCGAAGGGAGCCGCTAAGCCGTAGGATTGGCGAGTGAAAATGGCTAGTGTTAGCAAAACTGCCGTGAGGATGAGGGCATTGCGAGATTGTGGGTTGCGGATGATGACAAATAATGCTGCCCAACTGAGGGCTAGAGCCAGTGAGTCGATGCGGACGAAGCCGCTCCAATGAAGGATATAGGGGATGGTTGGAAGAAGCACGCCGCCTAAGATGGCGGCAGCCCAATTTTTCGTGATTGAAAACAACGACGAACCGATGAAGTAAGCGGCAGCGATGATACAGAGCAGGTTGATCACCCGTCCATACCAGAAGGCAGGTCCAAAGATCCATGCGAACGGAAGTTGCACTAGATGATAGAGCGGGGGATAATTTCCGATGATGTAAGGGGGCTGGCTGATGTCTCTGGGGTAGATGGATTCACCTCGTGAGAGCCGCATGACCTGATCTAAAATGGGACCTTCGCCGTAATCTACGCTGTATGGAAACGCGATCAAAGTTCGCATATAATCCAGATAGAGCAGGAGAGAACGGATGAAGAGGAGGGATAGTATGGCAATGGCGATGCCGAGCAAAATTCGAGGGGCCCAGTGCTTTATCCGGTTCATTGAGTCATCTCCGGGATCATGTTTGATCGGAACTATTAGCGGTATAGGTGAAAAACACCGATACCTCGAAATCGGTAACTATTCCTGCTTCGGTGAGTAGATACGATTTGTTGAATGTTCTTAATGATTATACCTAACCGATCGAGTTTGACAGCGAGGAATCGGAGGCGAATGGTTACACCACAGTTGCTTGCGTGTGATGTTGCAGTAATTGGAGGAAGTTTGGGGGGCGTGGCGGCTGCGTTAGCGGCGGTGGAATCGGGCGCAACCGTGATTTTGACCGAGGCTACCGGTTGGATTGGCGGCCAGGTGACCAGTCAGGCTGTTTCGGCGTTGGATGAGCACCCGTTGGTGGAGGACGTGCAGTCAACTCGCAACTATGGACTGTTCCGGCAAAAAGTGAGGGAGCATTACCAGCATATCTATGATGTGCCTATCCGAGGAACTGATGGGCGTTGGCTGAATCCCGGAGGCGGTTGGGTGAGCGATTTGTGCTTTGAGCCCAAGGTAGGGTTGAAGGTGCTAGAGGATATGCTTAGACCACATCGCCTGAATGGACGGCTGAAAGTGCTCACCTGGACGAAGCCGGTTGGCTGCTCGACTAGCGAAGGGCATATCCAGAGTGTCAGGGTTCAACGACGAGGACAGAGCGCAGAAATCTACGCGAGCATCTTTTTGGATGCGACCGATACCGGGGAAGTGCTTCCGTTAGCAAACATCCCGTATGTGACCGGCGCGGAGGCGAAAGAAGATACTGGAGAAGCAGACGCCAGCCCGGATGGGCCGCACCCAGAGCGTATTCAGAGTTTCACGTATTGTTACATTGTGGAGTTCTGCCCAAGAGAAGATCACACTATCCGAAAACCTAGGGGATATGAAATTTTCCGCGAGCGACAGCCATACAGTCTGACTTTATTTAACCGGGCTGGAGAGGCGCGGAATTTCAACTTCTTCGCCGCAACACCTGAATCGCCCCTGCCGTTTTGGACTTATCGGCGGGTGTTTGATTCTGGCTCATTGCGCATTGGAACAGGGGGGCGAGATTATGCGCTGATCAACTGGCATGGAAACGATTACCATTGGGCCAGCCCCATCGACCAACCGATCGAAGCGCAAGCGGCTATTTTGGATGAGGCGCGGCGGCTGTCGCTGGGGTTCTTGTATTGGCTGCAAACTGAGGTGAAGCGAGACGACGGTTTGGGCTTGGGGTATCCCGAGCTGCGCCTGGCCCGCGAGGCAGTGGGGACACGATCTGGGCTGGCGATGGCTCCATACTGGAGAGAATCGCGGCGGATCCGCGGGTTACGCCGCGTAGTTGCGGAAGATATCCTGGCGGCGGCTAATCCTGGCAAAGACCAGATCGTATTTCCGGATTCGGTGGGTATTGGATGGTATTCGATGGATTTGCACCCGGCTGTCGGTGACAATTCGACCATGTTCGCGCCTACCCTACCATTTCAGATTCCCCTTGGAGCCCTTATTCCACAGGCGAGTGACAATCTGTTGGCTTCTTGTAAAAACATTGCGACGACTCACCTGAGTAACGGCGCTTACCGACTGCATCCGGTGGAATGGTCCATTGGTGAAGCAGCGGGTTCTTTGGCCGCTTTTTGCCTGGCGAATGGTATCAACCCGCACCAGGTACACTCCAATGCAGACCTAACCGGGCATTTCCAAGATTTCTTGAAACGACGAGGGGTGCAGATATCCTGGCCCCAGGAAGCGTTGGATCGTCTAAAGCGTGCGTGAATCTAATCGGGGCAGCCCGGCGCTTGTGGCGTTACGGCTGCCCCGATCTTAGCAATGGGTCCGGTTATTTTAGATAGCCCAGGTATTTTTCCTGATACTCGATCATGGTGTCGAGCATTTCTTCCATACCGTTGATGTGTCCGGCCACAGGATCGACCAGTAAGGCTTGGAGGGCCAGGTCGCGGGATTTATGGATGACGGCTTCGGCGGTCATGTCGTGGACGGCAACCTGATTCATGAGCAGACCGGCAAAACCTCGAGGAATGGTGCCCATTGGGACGCCATGCACACCATTCTTGTTGACAATGGCGGGAACTTCGACGACGATCCAATCGGGGAGGTTCTCGATCAACCCGTTATTGGGAATGTTGACGGCGGCTTCTTCATAACCAGAGTCTGTCAGAATACCTTCCATGATGGGGATGATGCGCTCACCCAACTCGAGCTCGATTTTGGGTTGAACGTGACTGAGATATTCTTTGTAGAAACGATAGAAGTCGAGAATGCCCTTGTGGTCAGCAACTTCGTAAGCCCAATGGATGTACTCTCCGAAATGGCTGTCGCTGGTGATGGGCATGAGACCGAATTTCTCGAGAATTTCTTTGAAAACACGCCGCTCAGGCCAGGCTTCTGTTTCAATATGAGCAAAGTCTTCTGGTTTCTCGGGCCATTTACCGGTCTCTTTGAAGTATTTATGGACCGCATCCAAAGAGGGCATCGCGCTGAAGAATTTGGGAGCCTTCGCGCGGATATCGGGGTATGCGTCTTTTCCGGTAGCTTTGTACTTGGCGGTCAGGACGCAGCTAAAGTGGTTGAGTCCTGCGGCCCGGACTTCTAATTCTTCGTACGGTACGCCGAGAATTTCGGGTAGGAAGCGGGGCAATGAGCCGATTTCGTGGCACATGCCGATGAACTTCAGGTCAGGGAAGGCGCGGTGCACAGTGGTGCATATGCGGCTCATGGGGTTGCTGAAGTTGAAAATGGTTGCGTCGGGGCAGATTCTTTGCGCATCGGCGCAGATCTCGAGGATGGGCGGGATGATGCGCAGAGAGTGGAACAAGCCGCCAGGACCGCCATTTTCGCCATACACTTGCGTAACCGCATATTGCTGGGGAATGCGCCAATCCATTTCCCACAAATCGAAACGATTGCCGACCTCGATGGAGATGATCAGAAAGTTCGCTCCCTGGAAAGCCTCGGCACGGTTGGTCGTAGCCGAAATGGTGAAGGGGAGTTTATGCTCTTCGATGAACGCGCGACCATTCTTCTCAACCTCGGCCATGGTGACAGGGTTGATATCGTGGAGGACGATCTCGCTACCTTCGAGTACTTTAGATTGGAGAATATCTCCAATCGTTCCGTAACCGAACTGGGCGCTGCCGGCCCCGATCAAAACTATCCTTTGTTTCATCTTTTTTCTCCTATGGTCCAATGATCCGTGTGATTGAGATTATAACGGTTTCGGAGAGGTCGCACCTTATGGAGGATGTATTGTTCCATCACGCCGAAAATAACATTCAGGCAGGTGATCCTAAGATGGAATTCTATTGCGGCGGACTCGATGCAGGTTTTTTGAGAGTCTGGTGAATTGTCCGTTCAGGGATGGCTGTTGCCTGTATAATCTGGAAAGAAGAATGATCCCAGTTGTTCACAGGAGGCGGCTATGGATTTGGGTTTGAAGGACAAGGTAGCAGTGGTGACAGGAGCGAGTGTTGGGATCGGTTTAGCGATTGCCAGAGCTCTGGCAGCAGAGGGTGTCCATCTTGCGATTTGCGCGCGCGGAGGGGATCGAATCCGACTTACGGCTGACGCAATCGCTTCAGAATTTGGCGTGCGCTGCCTCGGTGTCTCGACGGATGTGAGTAAGGCAGAAGAAATTCAGACGTTTGTGGAAGGGGTGAAACGGGAATATGGTGGCGCAGATATTTTGATCAACAATGCCGGGGTAGGTAGCGAAGAAACCGTCATGGATGCATCAGACGAAAAATGGCAGTATTACTGGGACCTGCACGTCATGGCGGCGGTTCGTTTGGCGCGCGGTTTGGCTCCCACCATGAAGGAGCGCGGCGGAGGCGTGATTTTACATAACGCGTCCATTTGCGCGACTCAACCGTTGTGGTATGAGCCGATTTACAATACCACCAAGGCGGCTCTGGTCATGTTTTCGAAGTGTTTGGCAACAGAGTTGATTCCGGCAAATATCCGTGTAAACACTGTCAACCCAGGATTGGTGATGACCCCGGATTGGCAAAAGACCGCGAAAATCTTGACTGAGGGAAAGGACATAACATGGGAGGAATATCTGGAGCAAATTGCAAGACAGAATGCTCCGATTGGTCGTTTCGCCAGCCCGGAAGAGATAGCAAATTTGTTTGTGTTCTTGTGTTCCCCAAAAGCCAGTTATTGCGTGGGCTCAACGTTTTACATCGATGGCGGATGGTTGAAAACCATCTCGTAGGTTGGAGGTAAGAATGATCGTCTGTGATTTGTCAAAACTGGATGAACAAATAGTTCTGAATGAGCGAATGGTCAAGGCCTTGGCATATTTGCGCCAGACAACGGGACTAGAATTGCCAGATGGAAGGGTTGAAATCGACGGGCAACAGGTATATGCGCTGGTTCAATCCTATGATAGTAAGCCAAAAACAGATGCGCCTCGTTTCGAAGCTCATCGCCGATATTTAGATGTTCAGTATATTGTGGCTGGAAGGGAACATATCGGATGGGCGGGTGTGGAAGCGTTACGAGAGACCACAGACTATAACGCTGAAAAAGATGTGATCCACGGCGTAGTCGATGCTGACGAGGCTACCTATGTAAAACTTAGGGCAGGCCAGTTGGCTGTTTTTCATCCTTGGGATGCCCATGCTCCGGGGCTGTCGATTGGGGAGCCGGGGCATGTCAAAAAAATTGTCGTCAAAGTCTTGGTCGAATGAAAAGCTATTCACAAGGGAGCCGTTCGACAGACGATCCGCGAGTGAACATGAAACAAGCCCAAATTCCAATGGCTTTCATCGAGCGTATGCACGCCCTGATGGGCACAGAGTCTGAGGCGCTTGTTCGTGCGTTAGAGGATGCGCCGGTCGTTGGCCTACGGGTAAATTCGTTGATGATCTCCGCGGAGCAGCTAAGGCATCTTGTCCCATTCGCGCTAGAGCCGATGGCAATTCCTGACGGCTTCCGCTTGATGGATGAGGCTGGAGCTGGAAAGCACCCATTTCACGCGGCAGGGCTGTATTACTTGCAGGACCCGGCGGCGATGGCGGCGGCGTGGCTGCTTGCTCCCCAGCCGGGCGAGCGAGTTCTGGACCTGGCAGCTGCGCCTGGAGGGAAAACCACTCATCTTGCAGCGTTGATGCAGAACCAGGGTCTGTTGGTGGCAAATGAAATCGATAGGCAACGGGCTTGGGACCTGGTGGAAAACCTGGAACGGTTAGGTGTGCAAAACACCATTGTAACGAATGAACATCCGCAGCGGTTGGCAGATAAGTTCACCGATTTCTTCGATCGCGTGCTCCTCGACGCGCCGTGCTCGGGGGAGGGCATGTTTGGGAAGAGCGGCGCGGCCAGGATGCAATGGTCGAAATCATTTGTTCAAAGCTGTTCCGTAAGGCAAAAACAGATCATCCGCTCAGCGGCTAAAATGGTCAGACCAGGTGGGAGATTGGCCTATGTGACCTGCGCTTTTTCACCGGAAGAGAACGAGGGCGTGGTTGCTGATTTTCTCGCTGAGCATTCTGATTTCAGCATAGTGGATCTACCTCGTCTGGAGGGCTTTGCGCCAGGAGTGAGCGCCTGGGTGTCGGCTGAAGCTAACGGGTTGGGATTGGAGAAAGCAGTCCGCCTGTGGCCGCATCGATGGCCGGGCGGGGGACATTTCGTTACAATTTTAGAGCGGGCTGGAGAAAGTGAGGGCGTTGATTTGTTCGAAATGCGCACCCAACGTTTTTATGCCGATACCGAGCAGGCTATTGTGGTTTTTGCCTCTGATACCTGGAAGCGAATGCCAGATTTTGGTGAGCTGACATTAATGGGGGATAATTTGATTGCCCTTCCAGAGGAGCACCCGGATCTACGCGATTTAAAGGTGTTGCGATTCGGCCTGAAACTGGGCGAGATATCCAAGGGGCGTTTTGAGCCAGCGCATTCTCTGGTTATGGCAGTTCCGGGTGATTTGGCTCGCCGAAACGTTAATTTGGCCCCAGATTCTCCGGAGTTGAAAGCTTACATGCGTGGTGAGTCTTTCACCTGGGAAGGAGAAGCCGGCTGGGTGGTGGTAACCGTGGAGGGCTATCCGCTTGGCTGGGGTAAGCGGGTGAGTGACGTGGTCAAGAACCACTATCCCCGAAACCTTCGGCGAGGTTAGTCAATTTGGCTTCCGGCAAAACCACCCATGCGCGTCAGTGTTTGAGCAGCGGCTTCTGACCCCGAAAATAGGGCTTGCTGCAGATCATAGTGGCGGTACCAGGAGCAGATGAAGGCAGCCTGGAACGCGTCGCCGCAGCCAGTGGTGTCAACGACTTGGTCAACCGGTAGGGCAGGCTGATGTACCACTTGCTCATGCCGTAAGGCAACACTGCCATGAGCCCCCAGGGTGATTACGATGAATGCGGTACGAGAACGGGCAATGGCTTTGGCTTTCTCGACAACTTCTTGATCTCCACTGAAAAAGGCCATGTCGATTCGGTCAAGATTGGATTCGAGGAGATCGAAATTGCGTGTATCCAAAAAGTCGGCGTGAAGGATGACCGGTGCGTTGAGGCGTTTGAGTGCCTGGGAAAAGTTTTCGTCCACCGTCACCATGGAAACCAGGTGATGGCTGTTGGCAAAGTCCCAATCCGCGGCGGTGAGACGGTAATCAGCGTACACGCCGCCATCCCAGCTATCTGGAAGGAAATAACGATCGCCTGATTCGTCGATGAATATCCGATTACTGGCAGTCTTGCCCGGTAGGCGATAGAGGTGAGTGGTGTCGATATGATTGGAATCCAGACGTCGGCGAATTTCATCCTCATACGGATCTTCTCCGCAGGCTCCGAGGACGCTAACTTGTGCCGTTCCGCTGAGTCGGGCCTGGATGGCAAAGTTCACTGCGTTTCCACCTACAAAGGCGAGCTGTTTTTGGGGGTATAGATCAACCGTACAGCATGACATGGCGCAAATTTTCATCGAGGAACCTCAAACGAAGAAAGGTAAGATTGCGATCCATTGTACCGGAGGATGGAGCTTTTGACGCAAAGTCATCGATGAAAAGCGGCGTTTAGAGTAAAATAATCTGGAGGACAACTATCCGGTTTGGTAGCAGTCAGGGAGGATTTGTGTACGATCAATTGAGTGTAGATTACGACCGTTTTGTCAATTGGCCCGCGCGGCTGTCGTTTGAGATGCCCTTTATTGAAAGACAACTGGCTCAATTGGAGGGGAGTGGCCATGATAAGCGAGTGTTGGATGCAGCTTGCGGAACCGGGATGCATGTGATTGCTTTGGCAGAGCGGGGGTACTTGGCGGATGGGGCAGATTTGAGCGAGAAAATGATTGAAAGGGCCAGGGAAAATGCGAGGCGGGCCGGGGTGGCCAGTCGGTTCCAAGCGATTGGATTTGGCGGATTAGCCCAAGCATTTCCGGTCTCGGGTTCTTATGACGCGCTGTTGTGCATGGGAAACTCATTGCCCCACTTAACGAACACGAATGATCTTGCGGATGCGCTGGCTGATTTTGCGGCCTGCCTGAGACCAGGAGGAATGTTGTTCGTTCAAAACCGGAATTTTGACGCAGTGATGGCGAGACAGGAGCGCTGGATGGAACCCCAGGCACATCAGGAGGATGGGGGAGAATGGTTGTTTGTTCGTTTTTATGATTTTGCTGCTGATGGTCTGATCGATTTTAATATTCTTACGCTTTCCAGGTCCTCGGGGGGAAATTGGCAACAGCAGCTTACTCAAACCCGGCTTTATCCACTTAGGAAGGATGAGTTAGCGGAGGCTTTGAACCAAGCAGGATTCACAAATTTAGAGTTCTACGGCAGCATGGATGGGCAGGTTTTCGACCCGATAACCAGCGGTAACTTAATTGTCCGCTGCAGCAGGGTTTGATCCGAATTTAGCGAACCGTTCCAGCCCTTGGGTGATCAGCCCTACCTGGGCGATTAGCAACCAGGCTAGCAGCGCTGTAAAAGCCCAAAAAATAAGCTTGATGGTCACTGGGGCGCGTTCTTGAATGCGGGTTACGCGCTGGTCCAATTCGTCGACGATTCGAATGTAATCGGCGACCACGGTTTGGGCTTCAATTAGATTGCCATCGATTTTGTCAAAGCTGTTCGTGAGCAACGTTACACTGGACTGAATTGAAGATAAATTTTCAGAAGTCGATTTCAATTCAACACTGAAGTTCTCGAAAGAATCAGCCAGCGGCGAGAGGCTTTGCTCTACTTTTTGCAAGCTTTGGTTGAGCGGCATTTGATTCTGATAATTTGGGTTGCCCACCAAGGGTAGGTTGGCTAGAAAACCTAGAAAATCATCGATGACTTTTGCACTGGTCTGGGCAGAGCGGAGACCACTTGCTGTTTGGTCGACGATGTTGGCGAATTCTGCGCTGACCATATTACTCAAAGAGGTTGCCGTTTCAGCGGTGGTATCGATGGTCTCGGCTACATCCAGCGATGCGGCTTCTACGGTTCTTAAGTTTTCGCGGACTTGAACCAGAGAGTCGTCCACTACGGTGAGTAATGATTGGGTGCTGGAGATGGTTCGAGAGATGAGTGAAAGGCCTTCCATTACCTGGGCTTCCAGCTTGGGCTCAATTCTCCAAAGTAATACGATTCCTCCGACACTGAGCAGAACACCCAGGATTCCGCCCACGATCAAGGTGACTCCAATAATTTTTGATACTACGGTTTTCATCATCGAACCTCCGGAAAATGATTGCTCGGGGTGTAGTGCTTGATTAACAGTTTACCGCATGTTGTTAAATTCGTTGGAAAAAGAAATGCATACCTTGACGGTTTGCTCGGTCGCGGGTAGAATTATGCGGCTATCGTAAAGGCAAGTATGATTTAAAAGAATTGGAGAGAAGGAATGGTTCCGCATCCGAAACGCAAACATTCAAAGGGTCGCCGTGACCGCCGCCGGGCCGCTGACGGCCTGCAGGCTTTAAACCTCGTTCAGTGCAGCAATTGCGGCGAAATGCGCCCCTCGCACACTGTGTGTCCGAATTGCGGACATTATCAGGGTCGGGAAGTGATCGCTGTTGAGAAAGAAAAGAAAGCCTAAGTTCGATTAGACCCAACCAACAAAAAATCCCGCTCATGGCGGGATTTTTTGTTAGAGCGCTGCGGATAACAGAAAGCCAATGATGGCAACAATAACGCCCAGGTGGAGGAGCAAGTCTGATCCCGCAAGCCAACCTTGCGTTGTAATCAGGTTGAGGATCATGTTGGCTACCACCAGAGTAAGCCCAAGGAGGGGAAGGAGGCCCTTGCGGTGAGAAAGGAAATCGGAAAGATCATCGAGCAATTTCGAAAACCGTTCTGCCATTGCTTAAATATCCTCTGGTTCTTCGGGTTGTTCGCCGGGTAAAAATTCTTGGAAGCGGGCCATGAGCCGAATGGGTAGGCTGCCGTAAATGTCGACTCCGCCACGAGTGTGCTCAACGCGGTCGACGTGGCCTTGATCGTGGAAAAGGGAGATCAAGTTGCCTTCTTGATAGGGAAGATGGATTTCGACCGGGACGAAAGTCTCGAAGAGGTCGTGCTCAATGACGGAAAGCATGGCTCCGATACCATCGCCTTTTAAGGCCGAAATGGCGGCGATGGACCCTTGAAAATGAGCTGCGACTTCGGCGGCAGCCTGAGGGTCCGGAAACCGATCCATCTTGTTAAGCACCGTAATCACGGGAATATGATCCGCTTTTATCTCTTTTAGAGTCTCGTATACTGCGGTAGATTGTTCGTAAGCGTTTGGATGAGTTACGTCCACGACATGCAGAAGCAGATCGGCTTCCGAAATCTCCTCAAGCGTGGCCTGAAAAGCAGCGATCAATTGGGTGGGCAGTTTCTGAATGAACCCAACCGTATCGGTGAACAAGGCCCAATGACCTTTGGGCAACTCTACCCGGCGGGTGGTTGGATCCAGCGTTGCAAATAGTTGGTTGGCGACATATACATCGGAGTGAGCCAGCCGGTTGAGAAGGGTGGATTTCCCAGCATTGGTGTAGCCCACTAGCGCAACAATAGGGATTTGAGAACGTTGGCGCTGAGAGCGGTAGCGCAATCGATGGGCCCGTACTTTCTCGAGCTCTTTCTTTAGGGTTGTGATCCGGCGACGAATTTCTCGGCGGTCTACTTCCAACTGCGTTTCGCCGGGGCCGCGCAAGCCAACCCCACCCGAACTGCCGGTGCGCCCACCGCCACCGCCAGCCTGACGCGCAAGATGTGTCCAGGCCCGAGTTAGCCGTGGCAGCCGATACTCGTACTGAGCAAGTTCGACCTGTAAACTGCCTTCCCGAGTGTGGGCGTGTTGGGCGAAAATATCTAGAATCAGGGCGGTGCGGTCGATAATGCGCACGTTGGGACCGAGACGCTCTTCTAGTTCGCGCAGGTGCCGGGGAGAGAGTTCGTTATCAAATAAGACGACTTCGGAGAGTGTCTCCTCGACCAGCGCTTTGATTTCCTCAACTTTTCCACCCCCAACATAGGTCTCAACATTGGGTTGGTCTAGTTTTTGGGTTGTCTCGCCGACAACTTCTAGTCCGGCGGTATCAGCCAGGAGGGCCAACTCGGCCAGAGAGTCATCTAGTGAGAGTGTTGCGGTTTGTTTGCGTAATTCCACCCCGACCAGAAACGCTTTCTCTCGGGGCGAGCGGGTTGGCTCAGCTACTTTCTTTGCCATAAATTTTGGTTATGCCTTCGTTTGAACCCATTCAATTGTCCGGCGCATGGCTTCTTTGATGGATGCGGTGTCCGTGACAAGGGAAATGCGGATGTAGCCTGTTCCGTGAGGGCCGTACACGTTTCCAGGCGTAGTGCTGACACCAGTCTCTTCAAGGAGCTGATTGCAGAAGTCATCGGCACTGGTAAACCGTTCGGGCAAGCGAGCCCAAACGTAAATGGCAGCCGGGGGCATGTCAACCGTGAAGCCAATCTGGCGAAGCGCGTTCACAACGGTGTCGCGACGCTCTTTGTAGATTTCATTGCGTTCTTCGATCCAGGTCTGGTCTCCTGTGAGGGCGACTGTGCCCGCCTGGAGTACGGCGCCGAAGTGCGAAGAATCAGCTTGACTCTTGTAGGTGTGCAGGTAGGAAATGATCTGCTGGTTACCCGAGACCATTCCTAGACGCCATCCGGCCATATTATAGGTTTTGGAAAGTGAGTTAAATTCAACGGCGATATCCATTGCTCCAGGGATTTGGAGGATACTGGTTGCTCGATACCCATCGAAGCAGATATCCATATAAGGAGCATCATTCGCGATAACGATGTGGTTCTTTTTTCCAAATTGGATGGCTTGCTCAAAAAATTCCCGGGTCGCGACTGCGCCAGTGGGGTTATTGGGATAGTTCAGCCATAACAGTTTTGCCCTGCGTAGAATATCTGCGGGTATCGAGTCCAAATCTGGGAGGAAGTTATTTTCTTTCACGAGGGGCAAGGAGTATATCTCGGCTCCAGCGATGATTCCGCTGGCGCTGTACACGGGATAGCCGGGGTCGGGCACCAGAGAGACATCGCCCGGGTTGAGCAAAACCTGGCTGAGGTTAAACAAGCCTTCTTTGGAGCCCAGCAGCGCGAGAACCTCTTTTTGGGGGTCGAGTTCAACCCCGAAACGCGAACCATAGTAATGAGCGACGGCTGCTTTGAATTGCGGTGTGCCCCCCATCTGGGTATAGCCGTGATTGTCGGGAGATTGGGCTGCTCGAGCCAGCTCGTCGATGATAAAGGGCGCAGGTGGTAGGTCAGGCGAACCCATATCCAGGCGGATGATGGAGACGCCTTTGGATCGCAGTTGGGTGATCTTCTGATTCAGAGAGGCAAAGAAATAAGGTTTGAAGCCGGCGATGCGATCGGCCGGCTTGATTTGGAACGTATTCTCGTTCGGGGTCATTGGGGTAGGTCCTCAGTAGTGGGATGGGTTAACGGAGCCAATAGGCGGGCCATTTTGTCGTCAGGGGGTTCGGCGCGGTGTGGCAGGAGTACATGAAAGGTAGATCCGGGCAGCTTTACTTCATCGTAGCCGGGTGATTCTACCCAAATGGCCCCGCCGTGCGATTCCAGGATCCCTCGCGCGATGTGCAGTCCTAGCCCTGGCCCGCCACCTTTGAATTTGGTTTTTCCACTGGAATGCAGCGCGATGTTGCCAAGGCGCGTGAATTTATCAAAGATGACCATTTGATCCTCAGGCGCTATACCTATTCCGGAGTCATGCACAATCACCTCGATAAAGCCGGGTAACTTGCGGCCATCAACGACAATGCTTCCGCCATCCGGTGTGTACTTCACCGCATTGGTCAAGACATTGCGGAAGACCTGCAGAAGTCGTTCTGGATCGCCGAATGTCATTTCGCTGGAACCAGGGAAGTTCAAGATTTCCAATTTCTGTCTTCGTTCTTTTACCGCGGCATCTAATTCAGAAGTGAGAACGGTAAGCAGTCGATTGATCCAGACCGGTTGGAAATTGAGCGCCAGGAGGTTGTTGTCGATCAGGGAGACATCAATCATGTCGTCGATGATGCCTTTGAGCCGACGGGTGCCGTTGTTAATGCCTTCTAGAAGCTCGATTTCAAAGGGAGACATCTTGCGGCTATCACCACCATCGCGCAGCATGGCCGCATATCCTTCGATGAGTGTGAGCGGGGTCTTCAGTTCATGAGCAGCAACCGCAATAAAGTCAGATTTACTGCGATCCAATTTTTCTAGAGTCGCTTGAACCTGTTTGAGTTGGTTGGACATGTATGAGACACGCATCTGCATTTCATACGATGCTGCCTTCTCAAAAGAATACGCGTAACATGGGATCATCGCGCCGATCAAGACAATGGACTGTTCTCCTGGCAGTTGTTGGCGGCAGATGTCATAGGTTAGCATCATCAATTCTTTGATGAACTGTGAGAGGTTGCTGGGTCCTGCCTCCAGATCGGTCTGGGTGAGTGAGGTAGCCCAATCAGATAGCAAAGAATCGAGCCAGGTGAAATCCCCCGTCGCGACCACTTTTTCGAGCATGGAGAAGAACATCTCGAGTTGGGCCCGCAAATCGTCACGCATCGTCACACCCTTACCAAGGGTTTGGGTGGCGCGATGGAGCCAGATAGGCCGAATTGTCTTGAGAAGCTCAGCTTCTTGCATATCTATAGTTTACGATAGGTTTGTATTTTTGCCAATTGTTCCACAAAGACTGTAAGGCAACTGGAAATTCTCAGCGCTGCAACCAGTGCCACAGTGTATCGCCAATGACACGAAGGCTTTCTGCTGAGACTTTATCGGCAGTATCCCCGGTGGTGTGCCAATAGGGATAGTCAAAATCGATTAAGTCGGCGGCTGGGATGCCCCGTTTGATGAAGGGAAAATGGTCATCATAGATCGAGTATTTGGGCTCAGGAATGAACTGCTCGCTGTATCCCAATTCGGCGGCAATGGCCCAAATTTCGGTCATGAGCTCGGGGTTTGAGTTGCGTTCGTAGTAGACATTCAGGTCCGCATCGCCGATCATATCCACAATAACCACCTTATCGGGTAGCGATTGCAGGCTTTCGGCGTAAGCGCTGGAACCCAAGATCCAATCGGATCCAGGGAGGTTGCCCTGATCTTCCATGTCAAAGAATACGAGGGTAACCTTTTTGGGTAAATCTACAGGTAGCGAACGGGCCAACTCAAGGAGAACCGCGACTCCGGATGCGCCATCATTTGCCCCATCGACTGGTTGATTCTGGAGATTGGGGTCAGGGTCCTGGTCAGCAACCAGCCGCGAATCGAAATGGGCGCCTAGGAGGATGGAGGAGCCTTCTGTTCCACGCGTGCCAATGACATTGCGAATGGGATGCCCGCCATATTGAACTTCCTGGACAGAGGATTGCCAGCCCGCTTTTTCGAGCTCGGTTCGAATCCAGGCTACAGTTTGCGCATGCGCGTCGCTTCCAGGAAGGCGCGGGCCAAAGCTCACCTGGGCGAGGACGTCCTGGTATGCTCGTTCCCCGTCGAAGCCTTGCGGCGCATTAACTTTCGCCGACGGGAAGAGAAATGGGTAAGCCAAAACGAGGATGATTGCCAGCACGATCGCGGCGCCCAGCAAGGTCAAGATTCGACGTGTCATTTTGTGATCTCCACGGAGGTTGGTAGGAGAGGAACACTATTTTCGGTGGCCCAAGAGTCCAAATCTGCCATCGAGCGATGCACATGCTGCCAGGCTCGTTCGCGTTTTCCGCGGCCGGGGGCCTCGAAAGGAGGAAGTAGGCCGAAGTTAGCCTTCATGGGCTGGAAATCACGCAAGGGCGCGTGGGTGACGTAATGAACCAGAGAGCCTAGCATCGTGGAGATGGGAAGGATGAGAGGCTCCTGGCCGTGGAGCAACCGGGCGGCATTGGTTCCTGCCAGCCAGCCCGTGGCAATATTTCCCATATAGCCTTCTACGCCCGTGATCTGACCGGCGAAGAGGAGATCTGGTTTGGTTGCAAACTGAAGTGTAGGGTGAAGCACCAAGGGAGAGGCGATGAAAGTGTTGCGGTGCATCTGGCCATAACGAACAAATTCCGCTTGTTCGAGACCAGGTATCATTCGAAAAACGCGTCTTTGCTCAGGGAAGGTCAGGTTGGTTTGGAAGCCAACCAAATTATAGAGGGTGTTGGCCAGATTGTCTTGCCGGAGTTGAAGAACTGCATAGGGTCTGTGCCCCGTGCGGGGGTCTTTCAATCCAACCGGGCGCATGGGGCCAAACGTCAATGCTTTCGGACTGCGTTGTGCCAGGATCTCAACCGGTAAGCAGCCCTCAAAAAACTCAGCGGGGCCGGCTATTACTCCGGCGTTAATGATCATTTCAAATTCATGTAGTCGGATGCGTTCGGCGGATAACAACGCATCGGAAAATGCATCGTATTCCTGGCGGGTGAAGGGGCAGTTGATGTAGTCTCCCTGGTCTGTTTCGCCCGCTCCGTAGCGTGATGCGCGAAATGCTATATCCATGTTGATCGAATCGGCGCGAACAATTGGGGCGATGGCATCAAAGAAAAACAGGTTTTCTTGCCCGGTGAGGCCTTGAACGGATGCGGCCAGTGCAGGAGAAGTGAGCGGACCCGAAGCGATGATACAGGGTGCTTCGGGCACGGTGGTTACTTCAGAGCGAATCAACCGGATATTGGGGTGGTCTTCAATTCGGCGGTTGACTAGCTGCGCGAAGGCGTCGCGGTCCACTGCCAAAGCACCCCCGGCTGGCAAAGCCGTTTGGAAGGCACAATCAAGAAGGAGAGAGCCGAGACGGCGGACTTCTTCTTGTAGTAAGCCTGTTGCGCGGTCAACCAAATGAGAGCCGAGAGAATTTGAGCAAACTAGCTCAGCCAGACAGTTGGTGGTATGAGCGCCTGTTGATTGGACCGGACGCATTTCAAAGAGATCAACATGCAATCCGCTCTGCGCGGCCTGCCAGGCCGCCTCACTACCTGCTAATCCACCACCAACGATGATCAAATCTTTGCCCATAATCACGAATTCTATCACGTTCTCGATGATTGGGTCTGGTATGAAACTTGCAACGAACCTGCATTGAGGCTATACTATCTTAATCTCGGGCAGGCAAGCGATGTTCCATCTACCATTTCACTCTATTCGAACGGTGACCACGGCGCATCTTGCGCAGACGATGACTTTATTGAGTCTGACGTCCAGCGAATTGCAGCAGCAGATCGAAGCTGAACTGGCTGCGAATCCTGCCTTGGAGTTGTTGGATGAAAAACGTTGTCCAACCTGTAAAAGGTTACTGCCATCCCGTGGAATTTGCCCGGTGTGTAGTCGTCCCAGCCAATCATCGCCTGAAGAACCGATTGTGTTCGTTTCAGACCGCGAGGTCGAGTACTATGGTGGGGGAACGTACGAGGATGACAACGGTGATGAAAATGGCTCTGCGGTGTGCGATGATCTGCCCACCTATGTGTTGCGGCAGATTGCCCCTGACCTCGAGACAGAGGATCGCAGGTTGGCGGCTTATTTGTTGACCCATCTCGATGAGGACGGAATCCTGACCGTCAAGTTAATTGAAGTTGCCATGTACTTCCACGTGCCGTTATCGCGTATCGAGGCGATCCGGCGGATCGTTCAACGGGCTGACCCGGTAGGTGTAGGATCTGATTCGCCGAGAGAAGCGTTGCTTGTGCAATTGGATGTGTTGGCCGAGACCGGGAAAGTGCCTGATCTGGCCCGGATTTTGGTTGATACGCATTTGGACGCGGTAAGCCGCAGGCAATATGTTGAGATTGCCCGAAAGCTCAAGGCTCCCATAGATGAAGTGCGGTTGGCAGCGCAGTTCATTGGTGAAAATTTGAACCCATACCCGGGCAGATCCTCTTGGGGAGACGTGCGGAGCACATCCAGCCGGCAAACGGGGGTGTATTACAAGCCTGATATTATTATTAGCCGATTGGATGATCAACCCGATACCCCGTTGGTCATTGAAATCCTCTTTCCAATGGGCGGAACATTGCGGATTAACCCGCTCTATCGGGAGGCGATCCATCAGGCTGAGGAAGAACAAAAGACGGCGATGCGTGAAGATTTGGAGCGGGCTAGCTTGTTTGTGAAGTGTTTGCAACAACGTAACCACACCATGCAGCGGTTGCTTCAACGCATGGCAGTGCTGCAGCGAGAGTACATCCTGAAAGGTGATAAACATCTGAAATCGATTACGCGGGCTAGCCTGGCTAAGGAATTAGAGGTGCATGAGTCGACCATTTCGCGGGCGGTATCAAGCAAAGCAGTGCAACTGCCAAATGGCCGGATCATTCCCCTGGCGGATTTCTTTGACCGCAGTCTGAGCGCTCGAGTGGCTTTACGAGAACTCATTACTGCGGAGAATAAACCATTGAGTGATGCGGAATTGGTTGATTTAATGGCCCAACGCGGATACCCGGTTGCGCGCCGTACCGTTGCGAAATACCGAGCGATGGAGGGAATTTTGCCTGCTCATTTACGACAACACAGTGGCGCAAGCTATGGATAATTCCGCATCAACGGGATTGGATATTAAATGGCCCTGGCGGACCAAGCCTCAAGTTGCCACTGAAATAAAGGGTTTGTTGAACCTGCTTGAAGACCCCGCTGTGCTCGTTGACAAGGAACACGGTTTCATCTACGGCGCGAATGCAGCCTTCTTGCGCTTAACGACGTATGATTCCAGAGAGGTGGTCGGTCAATCCCTTACCGTATTTATCTCTGAGTTTAGCCCCCGGTTGGTGAACTCGCAGGAAACGGTTGAGGGCGTCTTGCAGCGTCGTAACCATGAGCCAATCATGGTTGGAATGCGCCTGCGGCAATTAGATTCGCGCAGCCCCTGGATGGTGGTAACTTTTCAGCCGGATTTTACAAATGTCGATGAGTCTACCAGGCGGATCAAGGCGATCGGCAACTTTATGGTTACTACCGCCCGACTTCCCTGCGGCGAAGGACGATTAAAGGAAAACCTACGAATCGGAATTGATTATCTTCAGGATATTCTAGGACCTGTGACGGTTTGTATTTACCAGGCGAATCCGCAAGAACTCAAGCTCGATCGAATGATTTTCAAGGGAAACGCGGATTGGTTTCCCGAGTCGATCCCTTCGGCGGATCTAATGAGGTTAGCCAAGCCGACGATTTGGCGACCAGGGAAGCATCTCAAGGTGGAAATTCACAAAACTGGCCGTGTCCAGAATCTGGAGTATGTGGCCTCGATGCCTTTGGGACAATCTGGAAGTTGGTTTGGTTTGTTGGTGGTGGGCGATACTACTCAGCCGTTCAATCGATTAGACTTCTTGATGGAAGTCATCGGCGCCCAGTTCACCCGGCTGATTGAGCAAGATATGCTGGTTACAAATCTGCTTTCGCAGCAAGAGACCGCCCTTCAGGCGTTGGTGAGTGTGCAAGGGTTGGTGGAGAACGCCAGCGAGGGCATGATGTTAGTTTCAGCCGATATGAATGTCGTGACCATGAATCCTGCGGCTGAATGGATGTTGGGATATGCGGAAAAAGAAGTTAAAGGACAGCCTGTGGAAAATATCCTCATAGGTCCGGTCAACTTGATGCCTGTGCTAACTTCCGCGCTGACTGGCGTACCCGCCCACGACTTGGGCAGCCTCTCCTTGCACCGCCGAAATGGACAACTGTTCCCAGCGCACGTTCAAGTTGTTCCTGTTGGGAGGGAGGATCAGGTGAAGGGCCTGGCTGTGTTCATCTCGGATATCAGTGAGAACGAGGAGTTCCGCATCCGAACGCAGCAACTGGAACAGCGGGCAGTCCTCGGAGATGTAACTGCCATCTTTGCGCATGAAGTTCGCAATCCGATTAACAACATTTTTTCTGGTCTGCAATTATTGGCGTCCGTCTTACCGGAAGATGACCCTAACCAGGAAAACCTCGGGCGACTCCAACACGATTGTATGAGATTGAATCACCTGATGGAATCGGTATTGAACTTCTCTCGAACGTCTAAATATACTTTCGAAGAGGTGGACGTCAAGACTTTATTGCAGCGGATTGTGGAACGTTGGCGACCGCGATTTGCCAAGGCAAGTGTGAGCGTGAATTACCTGCCAACTGAGAAAGCTGCCAAAGTCGCGGGAGACGCCCGTGCGCTGGAGCAGGTGTTTACGAACTTGATCGGCAACTCTGTCGAGGCGATGTCCGCGGTAGGTGGCACGCTTTCGATAAAGCTAGATCAAGGCGTAGGCCCATCGCGACGATCCGAGATCGCTGTAACGATATCGGATACAGGTCCCGGGATTCCAGATGAAATTCGAGAGCGAATTTTTGAACCATTTGTGACTACGAAAGCACAAGGGACTGGACTGGGGTTGGCGATTACGAAACGGATAGTCACTGCTCACCACGGAAGTATTAAGGTGAATTCGTTTCCTGGTGGCACGGTTTTTACGATAAAATTCCCCGCCTATCAGAGTGAGGATGCCAATGACGCTTAATATCTTGATCGTTGATGACGAAGAAACCTTTCGTAAGAATACCGAGAATTATCTAGCTTCGCGAGGGTATGAGGTGGCAGGCGTTGCCACCCTTGAAGATGCTCGCTTGGCTTTGCAGAAGGGCGGGGGGGATATTATCCTGCTGGATGTGCAGCTCCCAGATGGGTATGGCCCCAGCCTGTTGTATGAGACTTCGAATATGACTTCCCGGCCCCCCATTATTTTAATGACAGCCTACGGGGATATTGAGATGGCTGTAGATGCGATGAAAAATGGGGCCCATGATTTCCTTACTAAGCCTATTCAATTCGGCCAATTGGAAAAATCGATCCAGAGAGCCAGTGAGATCGTGACCATGCGGCGAGAGTTAATGCATTTCCGTCAATCGCAACAGCGCCAGCAGGACTTTGTGGCCGGGAAGAGTGAGGCCATGAAAACGGTGTTAGCTCAGGCACAGCGAGCAGCAGAGCGATCTGTGTCTGTGTTAATTACTGGTGAAACTGGAACCGGAAAAGAAGTGCTGGCCAAGTACATCCACGGCGCGGGTCCCAGAGCCACGAAGCCCTTTATTGCAATCAACTGCGCAGCTATTCAACCTACGATGTTGGAAGCCGAATTGTTTGGTTACGAAGCTGGCGCGTTCACTGGAGCTGATCGGCGGAAACACGGCCTGGTTGAAGTGGCCGATGAAGGCGTGTTATTCCTGGATGAGATTGCATCAATGCCTATGGATATGCAAGCCAAACTGCTGCGGGTGTTGGAGGAACGGTCTTTCCGCCGCGTGGGTGGAACCACGCTCATCAAGATTGACATTCAACTGCTTGCCGCATCGAATCGCGACCTGGCAGTGATGATTCAAGAAGGGCGATTCCGGGAGGATTTATATTACCGGCTCAAAGTGGTGGATTTGCATTTGAGCCCTCTCCGAGAACGACAGGAAGATATTCCCGAATTGGTGGGCTTTTTCATTCGGAAGAATAACGCTCATTTAGGCGTGAACGTTCGGGATATCACGCCTCGGGCAATGCAGGCGTTGGTGGCTTATCGTTGGCCGGGAAATATTCGAGAGCTCAGTAATTCGATTGAACGAGCCATGTTATTCTGTAATGGGGATGTGATCGATCTCCCCGACTTGCCGGCGGCGGATTTGGCGGGATTGGCATAGTAGAATAACGGATCTGGCATAATTCTTGCAACAAAGCCTCTTGAGGGATTTTCTTTCAGGAGGCTTTTATGTTCCCGTTGACTGCAGAACAGATGATCTTGGTGATGTCGGCTGGCCTTTTGCTGATGGGCATCGTCTCCATGGGCGCTGGAATTGTGGTGTTGATGTTCCGGGTGTCCGGAAAAGATGTTAACACGCTGGCGAACCAATCGGTGCAATTGGCCCAAAAAGGCGTGGCGGACGATGTGGCTGGATTGGTGGGAAATGCTTCGGCACTTTTAGATGCAGTCAACCAATTGGTTCGCACAACGACGGGAGTTGGCGTGTTTCTGATTTTGGTTAGTTTCATCATGTACATTGCTTCCTTCCTCCTGGCGAATTGGGTCATGCCGGTATAGGCACAAGGCAGGGAATATGTCAGCAATCACCTTTATCGAGGCATTACGGGAATTGTTTGGGCCGCAGGAGACCGCGGCTATTTTGGTTGCTATCCGATCGGACAAGCTGGTCTGGACAGCGTTTGAAGGAGAAGGGTTCACTGGAAAAGCCCTGTCGGCGATGAGTGATAATATGCGGCTGTGGACCCCGGCAAACCTGGCGTTGGTGAGTCTGGATGAAGAAAAACTGATTGGTAAGCTGGCGACAGAGCCCATGCCTGGGTTGGAAAGCAACTTGAGGCAGCGCGCGATTCGACTCTATGAGACCTTGCGACGGAAAGATCAGGCTCCCGCGAACCTGGGGGAGGCTGGCCTGGTTGCGTTAGCGCTGCGGGAACGGCGGCGTTTGACAGGATCGTGGAATGGGCTGGCGGATGAGTTGGTAGCGCGGCAGGGCAATTCGAACGCACATATTTGGAATACCGCGCTGGCTTGCCTGGCGGGTATGGTTCCCGACATAGCTCGATTGCTTGTCGCAATTTTAACTTCGGGGAAGGGAAGTGGTGTGGTTGAATGGGCGGTGCAAATCCTACTCAGCACCCCCGAATTGCCCGCGAATTTGGTTGGACTTGCCGTCGAAGTGTTGTCTGAGGCGCCTGCTCCTGTTCAATTGGAATTTCTGAAACAGGCGAAGACTCGGGGGCGATCAGAATTGGCAACCAAGGCGGCTGCGAATTTGCTGACCCAGCATCCCGCGGTCCATTACGGGACCAGCCGTTTCGACTTGGAAAAGGCCGACTTGCAATCGCTGGCGAACCGTTCGGCAGCATTGTGCGAGCTGGGTGCTTTCTATGACTTGGCTGGAGATAGCGCTGAAAGCCGCTCGAACTTGCGGAATGCGGCAGACATCTTGGATTACTGGCAAACTTCCCTGCGTATGAACATCGCTCAGGGGAGCGATGAATTGGGGGATTGGGCGCGCCGGATTGGTGGTTTGCGCAGTGTTTCTCCTAAACTGATGAGCAAATTGGGGGCGATTGCTCTTGAACGACCTACGGCGACTGTGGACCTGAATGATATTGTTGATCCCACACAGGATCCCTCGCTGATGGCGGCGAAATTCTTGCAAGCATATCACCGCGGAGATGGGCAACTGGCCGAGGAACTGGCCTTGCAGGCAGTCGATGCGTTTTTGGATCGAACTCGGACAAAAGAGTTAATTCCGGGGGCGATGGAGTTTATTAAGAGCCTGTTGGTTTTGGACCTGGAGCGGGAAGCGTTATTATGTTGCGAGGCAGCCCTGGAATTGCGTCCCGTTGATGATCAATTGATTTTGACAGCCAGTAAGCTGATGGCAAGTCGCGGTGCGCAGGAAGGGGCGCGGTTGATGGCTGGGTTAGCGTCGGCGTTACAACCCGAGTCAATGGACCTAAAGCGCCATTTAGCGGAGATGTGCGAGGAGGCTGGGCATTGGAACGAAGCCTTTGAGCAGCGACAGCAAGTCATCAAATTATCGGTCGCGCCTGAAAAGGGCGATCTAACCTGCTACATTCGCGCAGCGCTCCATTCAGGGCGGGTTGAGGTCGCAACTCAGGCTAGCTATGATTTGCTGGATGCCCATCCTGAAATGGGAGAGGCGCACGGGTGGCTTGGTAAGTCACTGGCAGTTGCGGCACGATGGGAAGATGCGATTAACCATTTGAGCCGGGCAACTTTACTGGAGCCAGAACAAGCACAGTGGTGGTTAGACCTGGCAGGCGTGTACCGGGAATGTGGCAAGCACCAACAAGAAATAGAGACTCTCAAAGCTGCGGTGATTGCCGCGCCGAATTCTGGAGAAGCTCAATTTGCCATTGCGAACAACTTGCGCCAGGATGGGCTGGCTTCGGAAGCGTTACCTTACTTGCGACAAGCGGTGAAATTGCAGCCCGGTAACATGGCATATGCATTGGCTTTCGCGCAAATTCTGCGAGAGCTCGGGTATCTAGTTGAAGCACGGGGTGAGTTGGAAGGGAAACGAAAAAAATGGTTGGGTAACCCAGAGTTGGCGCATGAATTTGCTCTGGTTTGTCAACAAACAGGCGATTGGGCCTCCGCCTTACCGGCATTTGAAATGGCTGCCCATTCTGAAAAGGCTCCGGTTTCCTGGAGAGTGCAATACGCAGAAGCCTTGTTGAAGAATCATTGCGATTCGGGTAATGAAACCAATGCCCTGCGCCTCTCCCAAGCATTTGATATTCTCGAGCGAGTTGTGGCTGAAGCGCCAAGTGACTTGCGAACTCAATTCCTTTATACCGAAGCATTGCGGAAGCGAGGCGAAGCTGCCAGAGCAATTGTTCTTTATCGCCAATTGGCTGACTCTTTAGGCGAAGAACACCAAGAGTTGGGTGTGTGTGTCAATCGAGGCATGGGATTGGCGGCGCTGGCTTTAGGACAGACAGAGTTAGCCCTGGCTTCGTTGAAGGAGGCCCAACAGTCTCAACCTGAAAATATTCAGATCGTTCACGATTTGGCGGAAGCCTATATTCAATCGCACCTTCCACGGGATGCGGCGCAGGTGGCGGAATCGGCTTTACAGCTTGCTCCGCACGATCCGAAGAACCTGACCTGGTTCAAGGATCGCATGGTGGATCTAGGAGAGATGCGCCGGGCAAAAGATGCGCTTCAGAGGGTCATTGGATTGGAGCCTGAACAAGCCAGCCACCGCCTGCAAATGGCTCAATTGGAAGTGGAGACAGGAGCGTTGGATGAGGCTCGCTTGATTTTGGATGAGTTGAAAGATATGCCAATTGGGGGAGAAGACTTGCAGCAAGCTGCTTATTTGTATCTGCGGTTGCAAGACTCGGATTCAGCTCTCTCTTGCCTGGAACGGGCGATGAGACTACCTGGAAAGCGATCCGCTGACATGTTATTTGAGCTGGCAAGATTGTATGAGGAAGCTGGAAAATACGGTGATGCGATGGAGGTTGTCCAGCAGTTGGTCGGCGTAGACGAAACCGATTCGCAAGCGCTGCTGCTGCAAGCAGATCTGCTAGCCAGAATGGGGCGGTACGATGCGGCGCAATCGGTGCTCGACTTGGTCAGAGATGCCACCGGAGAAACTGAACCCGAGCCACAGATGCCGATATTGGAGCGATCAGTCAAATGGCATTTGAACAATGGTGATTTACCGCAGGCGTTAGAGCAGGCGGAGAGAGCATTGAAGGTCGTTCCTGACCATCTTGAACTACGCAGGCTAGCCGTTGAAGCCGCCGCTGAAATGCTGTTGGACGAGAAAGCCTCGGAACTCGCTGAGGCTGTTTCAGTGGAACAACTTCTGGCTGATGAGACTGGAAACGGATTTGAGATTCTGTGTAAGCGCATCGACCTGGCGCTCGAGGCGGGTAACCTGGGAGGAGCGGGAGAACTCTTAGATAAGGGATTGCCTATTTGGGGGAGTCGTCCGGCCTTGCAAGATTTGTTGTCCCGGTTCAAGGCGATCTCGGGTTATTTATTCGGAAGTGAGACAGAGGTTGCGGAACAGATCACGGAAGAGCTGTCCCTGGAAACTGGAAAATCTGCTCTGGCGATGGGCTTGTGGAAAACAGGACTAAACTTGCTCGAGAAGTTGGCGGAAAAGCTGGGGGGTAATCCGCAGGCGGCATTTGAGTTGGGCCGGGCTCTGGTGCTATGTGCTGAAGCGTATCGTCTGTACCGTTCATTGCAGATTAATGCCCACCTGCCCTCGGCGGATATATTGAGTGAAGATCGGCGGCAACAGTTTGAGAAGGTGATGGAGAAAGCGGCACGGTTCGGTTCAACGGCTCGGATGCAGCGTTGGTTGGCACGAGGTCGGGCGGTTTTCAATCCGTCCGCACAGACTTTGAAAGACCTGGCTGCCGTGGCGGTCAAGCCGGAAGAGTACGCGGCATTGGCGAGTGGCTTACGAGAAATTGGTAATCCACAGGCTGCGTTACACGCCATCTCGCGTTTTGGAGACTCACCCGAGTGCCTTCTCCAGCGGATTTTATGCGGGTTGGCTGTCGAGGTTGGCGATTTGGAAATCACGGTTGAAAAGCTTCTCACGGGTTGGCCGAACAACCCAGTGCATCAATTTGCGGCAGCTTCACTTCTGTTGAAACGGGGTGAGAATGGCAGGGCGAGGGGTTTGGTAGAGAAAGCGCTGGTGACCTGGCCCCAAGAGGCGACCTGGCATGCCCAGGCGGCAGTATTAGCAGCGGCGGACGAAGATGCCCAGGCGGAAATTGCGCATTGGGAAAGTGCTCATTCCCTTGATCCCAATCAGCCGGCAATTTCACGGGCCCTCGGAAAGGCAATGTTGAAAACCGAGAAGCCCGAGGAAGCATTGGCTGTGCTCACTCAGGCTACTCAATTGGAACCGGATAATGTTGAGGGTTGGATTGGACTGGCAAGAGCCCAATATGAGTTGGACCGCTTGTCTGAAGCGATGGCAAGCGCACAAAAAGCGACCGAACTTGAAGCCGAAGGTGTAGAAGGTGTGCTCATGAGCGCGCTGGTAGCCTTTAAGTTGGGAGAACTGGACCAGGCCCGAGAATCGGCCTGGGTGGCTGTACGGCGCGACCCCAATCACTCTGAGGCTGTTCTGGTTTTGGGAAAAATCCTATCGGCTCAGGGGCGGGCAGAAGAAGCCCTGATGGTCATTGACCACGCTTTACCGAATCTCGAGCCTGATGTGAGGGTGTTGTATGAGCGGGCTCGGTTGATCTATCTGTTGAAGGGAGCGGGATTGGCGTTACCGGCTTTACAGCATCTAGTCAAAATCTTCCCTGAACATGCCGAAGGGTTGGCCTTGTTGGCGCATGCCCAGGCGGATTGTGGAGATGAGGCAGGCGCGGAGCGGTCGGCGTTCAAATCATTGCGGTTGAACCCGATTCAGCCAGAACTAAGCATGTTGTTGGGCAGGTTGCAACGCAAGACCGGGCAATTAGATCAGGCTGTGCACCTGTTGAGTGAGTCGATTCGTCTGGACCCCGCTAATGTGGAGTATTACCTCGAATTGGGACAGGCATATATGGAACGGCGAGAAGACATCATGGCTTTACGGACCTTCCAGCAGGCAACGCGTATTGCGCCGAAGGATCCCCGGGCATACTGTCAGGCAGCATTGTTGATGCGAGATAGCAAGGATTATCCTGGTGCAGAAGCGATGTTGCAACAGGCGGCGAAGCTTGCGCCAGAGGACGTTCAGATCAGACGCCAGTTGGTGGGGGTGATGACTCTCAACTTGATCCACAAGACACAGGAGGCTGGGTCAACATTATGAACAATGCATTTTATACGATCACGCCGAATCGGGATGGCCGTATGAACCGAGATCAGTTTTTGGGCATGCTTTCCGCCGCGGAAGCGGCTGGCTCTTTCCGGTTCGGAAGGCAGGCGTCATTAGCCTGGCTGGCCATTTTCCCGGGAGATCTGGAAGTTCAGTTGTGGCAGGCAAGGTTCTTGCTGGACGAAGGCAAGATTGGTCAGGCAATCCCATTGCTAGAAGGGCTGATCCGGAGAGACCCAGAGTTCTTGGGGGCATCCAGCAAATTGGCAGAGGCTTTATCGGGATTGGACGAGCAGCGAAAACGGCACCTGAATTGGATGGTTCATGCTTTAGGGGGTGAGGCGAATATTGATAGTGACCCACCAGGATGGGCACAAATTCTGCGTGAAGTGCGCAGCTTGATTGGACGCAAATTGTGGGTGGATGCCCAGGCCCTCTTACAACCATTGCTAGGGCAAGACGAGAATAACTGCCTGGTGGAGATTACACACCTGCGACTGGCCAGTCAGTTATATGATGCCCAGGCGTTTCAAACACTGGCGGAGTTGTACCACGAACGCCGTCCTGATTGTCTTGTTTTCTCGCTGTACCTGGCAGATGCCTGGATGGATATGGGAGAAGACCAGGAAGCGGTCAAGTTGTTACACGAGTCGATGACTCAGGATTCTGCTGGACAGGTATCCCAAAGGTTATGGGGCGGGGCGAATCCTTACCGGTCTTTGTGGCCAGATTCGTTGAGCATCGTCTTCGATATGCCCATTCCAGCGGACGTGGCCAGCAAACTGGGATGGAATGTGCTGCCGGTTGGAGATTCTCGCCCGCTTGAAATTCAACCAACGGACGAAATTTGTCCACAAAAGGTGGTTGAACTGAACGGCGTGATGCCGGGCGTCCAGATTGTGGAAGAGCCTCAGCCCTTGACCGAGGAAAAGAAGGTGGAGGATGCGAAGATGGGTGTTGTTCCTGGCCAAACTCCAGTGACAGCGCCTATTCACACCCTTAGTGAAGACCTTGTGGACATCGAAGCAGAATTTAAAGAACTGGCCCAGCGGCTCAAGAAGCCCGGTATCAGTAAGACGGATGGGCGTTTCCCCAATTATGTTATTTTCTCGACACAACGCGGCTTGGAGACGCAGTACGGGCCGGAGACTGCTGCGATTTTGATCACCGAGATGAAGCGGCTGGCAGAAGCAGTTCGAAAACGCACTGGTTGGGCGGTTACGGTATTCTTGCCCGATAAAGCGGAATGCGCAGCATTGGCAGGGATCGAGCCTGTGGCGGAGCTTGATCCGTGGAAGCTCAAATTAACTTTGGCCGATTTGGATAAAGCACTTCGGAAAAAGGGCGAGATGATTGGCGCGCTGCTCATTGTGGGTGGTCCTGTTGTTGTTCCTTTCCATGCCTTGCCGAATCCGGCAGATGACTATGACGAGAAAGTCCTTTCGGATAATCCTTATGCGACGACGGATGCGAATTACTTTGTTCCAGCATGGCCGGTGGGGCGTCTTCCGGGCGAGGCCGGGGCCGACGCCGGGCTGTTATTGGAACACTTGCGGCTCTTGATTGCCAATCACACCCAAGGCGCTCGCTATAAATCGTTAACGGCGGGTGGATTGTTGATCCCGCTGCTCGAAGCAGTTCAAACAATTCTTCGCGCAGTCTCGCCAAGGCGCGAGGTGCCAAACAGCGGCTATTCAGCTCAAGTCTGGCGGCGTTCGTCCACGGCCGTGTTCCGCCCGGTAGGCAATCCATCTTCTCTCTTGATTTCGCCACCCGAGACGAAAGAAAGTGTTGAAGTTGAAAAATTGTTACACCCGCAGTTGGGATATTACAACCTTCATGGTCTGGAGGATGGAGCGGAATGGTATGGTCAGCGCGATCCAGGCGAAGGGGAGGCTGGCGCTGATTATCCTGTTGCTTTGAGCCCAAAGGATCTCAAGAAAAATGGCCATTCTCCTCGGATCATCTTCTCCGAAGCCTGCTACGGCGGGAATGTAGTCAATAAGACCGAAGATGATGCGCTGTGCTTGAAATTCCTGGCTTTGGGTTCATTAGCAGTGGTGGGGTCGACCGCTATCGCCTATGGGGCTATGAGCACTCCGCTAATTGCTGCCGATTTATTGGGAAATTACTTCTGGCAGCAGATCAAGGCGGGAAAATCGGTGGGAGAAGCCCTGATGGTAGCGAAGATCGAGCTCGCGCGGGAGATGGTTCACCGGCAGGGCTGCCTGGATGCCGAAGACCAGAAAACGCTCCTCTCTTTTGTGTTGTATGGAGACCCATTGGTTGGGTTGGATTCGGGACAGAAGTTATCAAAGGTCAGCCTACGCCTGAAACGCCCATTTATCTTAAAAGTGGCGCAAGAACAACCATTGCCCGGAGCGATCAACACGGTATTCGCAAAACAAGCAATTGCTCAGGTGAAAGAACACTTGCAGGATTATCTCCCTGGGATGGACACAGCAGCCGTTCACTTTAGCCATCAGGTATTGGTGGGGCGTGCTGGAGACGCAAAGAACAAAAAGAGTGTGGAGGGCCAGGAGCGCCTGGTGGTGACTTTTAGTAAGCAAGTGCCAACCTTGAAGCAGGTTCACCGCCATTATGCCCGGGCAACCGTTGACACAGAAGGGAAGTTGGTGAAGTTAGCGGTTTCACGGTAGGCGCGTCTGCCTGAAGAGAAAACCTCCGCTCAGTAATGGGGCGGAGGTTTTTTGGCGTTCTGCTTAACAATCCGGTATAATCTAGCGTCTAGTAAATGATCATCGCGCAGGTCAAGATGTAGGTGGAGGAGTGGAATATATGGGAAAGCAGTGGACCGGGAGTGAAATCCGTGACACGTTTGTAAAATTTTTTACTGAGAAACATGGTCACACCTTTGTGCCTTCGTCATCGTTGGTGCCGGGCGGGGATGCGACTTTGCTGTTCACCAACGCAGGGATGGTGCAGTTCAAGGATGTGTTTTTGGGTACTGATCACCGTCCGTATTCCCGCGCAGTGAACTCCCAGAAATGTATGCGGGTTGCCGGAAAACACAATGATTTGGATGATGTTGGCAGGGATGACACTCACCACACTTTCTTTGAGATGCTCGGAAACTGGTCGTTTGGGGATTATTACAAGAAAGAGGCCATAGCCTGGGCCTGGGAACTGTTGACTGATGTTTATGGTCTGGATAAGAGCAAGCTGTATACCACTTGTTTTAAAGATGATAAAGGCGATATCCCAGCCGATGATGAGGCGGCTACCTATTGGAAGCAACAGCCAGGGATCGACCCGACCCATGTGTTGTACTTTGGACGGAAGGATAACTTTTGGGAAATGGCGGATACCGGCCCATGCGGTCCGTGTAGTGAAATCCATATCGATCGCGGCCCAGAATCTTGCGATAAACAAGGGGTCCCAGGTCACGTGTGCCAGGTGAATGGGGATTGCAAACGGTATCTGGAAATCTGGAACCTGGTTTTCATCCAGTACAATCGTCTCGGACCGACCCAATTAGAGGCGCTCCCCGCGACCCATGTCGATACCGGGATGGGCTTTGAGCGGATTGTTTCGCTCTTGCAGGGAGTGAACTCTAATTACCGCACCGATTTGCTTTGGCCACTCCTGGCGCGCGTGCAAAGCCTGACGGGGCACACGGATGAGCAAGTGCAAGAGCACTTTACACCCTACCGGGTAGTTGCGGATCACGTCCGGGCGGCGTCATTCTTGATTGCGGATGGCGTGGTTCCTGGTAATACCGGCCGAAATTACGTGTGCAGAATGATCATTCGTCGGGCGGCGAGATTTGCGCAGAAGATTGGTTTGCACGAACCTTTCATGGCCAAGGTCGCTCAAGAAGTATTAGAAGGGTATGGTGATTTTTATCCGGAACTGGTAAAGAACGGCAATGCTATTTTGGATAGCCTGACTCGCGAAGAAAAACGCTTCCAGCGCACCGTTGAAGGTGGAATGAAGCAGCTTGATGAGATCTTTGCCGAAATGAAGGCCGTGGGACAGGCCGTTTTAGATGGAAAACGGGCGTTTGATTTATACGCGACGCATGGTCTACCGCTCGAACTGACCCGGGATGTAGCCCGCGAGCAAGGCCTGGACGTGGACCAGGACGGATTCCGCGCGGCGAT
Organism: uncultured Anaerolinea sp.; assembly: GCA_964403875.1. Taxonomy (GTDB): domain Bacteria; phylum Chloroflexota; class Anaerolineae; order Anaerolineales; family Anaerolineaceae; genus Anaerolinea. The sequence continues at coordinate 35,103 of CAYOHX010000021.1, forward strand.
GGAAGAGCATCGCGTTGCTTCGGGAGCCGGCAAAGCTTTTGGGGCTATGGGTGGCGAGGATGTAGATGTCTTCCGCGCAGTTTTTGAAGGGCTGCAAGCGAAAGGTCAGTTAGATAAATCCGGTGTGAAATATGACCCTTATGGTGGGCTCGAGCTTGAGACCGACCTGTTAGCGATCGTGCGAGAAGGCGAATCGGTTCCGCTTTCGGTGGCCGGTGACCGGGTAGAGTTATTGCTGCCGGAGACGTGCTTCTATGTGGAGGCAGGCGGCCAGGTGTCCGATATGGGGCGGGTTGTTTCTGTCAATGAGCCACGCTGGGAAGTGCAGATCGAGGAGATGCGGAAACCAGCCGCGGGAGTCATTGTTCACGTGGGTACCGTGAAAAGGGGGACTGTGCGGGTTGGAGACCGGGTGATTGCTCGGGTTGATGGGCAACGCCGGAAAGATATTATGCGCAATCATACCGCTACGCACTTGCTCCACGCAGAACTGCAAGCTATTTTGGGTGAACACGCCCGCCAGGCCGGCTCATCCGTAGCGCCAGACCGGCTGCGCTTTGACTTTACTCATCCCGAAGGAATGACCCAGGAGCAGATTGACGCTGTTGAAGCGGGAGTCAATGGGGCAATTTTAGCCAATTACGCCTTGAATACTCGCGTCAAGCCGCTGCAGCAGGCAATTTCTGAAGGCGCGATGGCGCTGTTCGGGGAGAAATATGGCGAACAGGTGCGTACGGTGACGATTGGGGAAGCGGAAGCAGTTTCCTATGAGTTGTGTGGTGGCACCCACGTGGGTGAAACGGGTGACATTGGCCTGTTCTTGATCACCAGTGAAAGCAGCGCCGCAGCCGGTGTGCGCCGAATTGAGGCTGTGACCGGACGTGCTGCTTATGAGTTGGTGCAGAAGCGTTTTCATTTGTTACGCTCCGCGGCAGGAACCTTGGAAACATCATTAGATGATGTGCCCGAGAAGGCTGAGATGGTCATAGATGACTTGGGCCAGGCGCGAAAGACCATTGCTGGATTACGACAGCAACTGGCCGCGGCAGAATTCGAGTCTCAACTGGCGCGAGTTGTGATGGTTAGTGACGTGCCGGTGTTGGCCCTGCAATTGAGCGGCGCGGATGCGGATGCTTTGCGGGCGATGACGGATCATTTCCGGCAGAAATACCCCAGCGGGGTTGTTGTGCTGGCTGGTGTGAGCGAAGGAAAACCAGTCATCATTGGGGCGGTAACAGAAGACCTTGTCAAGCGCGGACTCCATGCGGGCGACCTGGTAAAGAGAGTTGCCCAGATTGTTGGCGGCGGAGGCGGTGGCCGGCCAACTCTAGCCCAAGCGGGTGGAAAAGATGCCGAGAAATTGGCAGAAGCGCTTGACCAAGCTGTTCCATACGTGAAAGAAAAACTCAAATAAACAAAAAGACCGGGATGCGAGTTCATCCCGGTCTTTTTATTGTGGTTTATGTTATGGCAGGTTTTCTAGATAATCCAGCAAGAGGCGGACCCCAAACCCGGTTCCGCCTTTCTGGCAGTAAGGCAGGTCTTTTGGAGAATCCGCCAAACCGGCGATGTCCAGATGAGCCCAGGGGGTGTCATTCTCGATGAATTGCTTGAGGAAGATTCCACCCATGATGGCGTGGCCTTCTCGACCGCCGGAATTTTTAAGGTCGGCGTCATCGCCTTTCGTGGCCTGCAAGTAGTCATCGTCCAGGGGAAGTTGCCACAGGCGTTCACCAGTTTCCTCGCCGGAGTCGAATAACAGTCGGGCCAAATCATTCGAATTACTGAATAACCCGGCCCGGACGCGGCCCAGGGCAACGACGACCCCGCCTGTGAGTGTGGCTAGATCAATGATAGCGCGGGGCGAGTAATTCTTTTGCGCATAGGTGAGTGAATCGGCCAGCACCAGGCGACCTTCGGCATCGGTGGTGATGATCTCGACCGTTTTTCCTGACATGGTAGTGATGATATCGTCGGGGCGGTAGGCGCGGCTGGAGATCATATTTTCGGCAGCTCCGATTACGCCAACAACCGGAGTCTTCACTTTGAGTTGAGAAGCGGCGTACAGCGCAGCGATAACATTTAGGCCGCCGCATTTATCATACTTCATCCCCTGGATATTGGTGGTGTCCTTGATGGAGTAGCCGCCTGTGTCGAATGTGAGCGCTTTCCCCACCAGGACGACTGGCTTGGCATCGGCTGGGGCTCCATTCCCAGGATATTCAAGAATTATCAGGCGGGAGGGCGTTGGGCTACCCTGGCCAACAGCCAGGATGGCGCCAGCATTCAGAGCGGTGAGCGCTTCTTCATCCAAAATGGTACATTTCAGTCCGGTTTGCTTGGCCACCTCGAAGGTTCGGTCCGCGAGTGTTACCGGGTTGATTACGTTTGCGGGTTCGTGTGACCATTCCCGAGCCAGAATCACTGCATCAGTCAGGATTTGGACACGGTGGAGCAGATCGAGGGCATTGTCACTGGCTAACTCGCCGCGCAAATAGACAATAATCGGCTTGGACTCATCATCGGATTTCTTGTATAGGGTAAAGCGATATGCGCCTAAGCGAATGCCCTCCAACAGGGCTGCCGTCCCACCAGGTACACCCAGCGCGTCTACGGCACTCAAGTCGATATCAATCTCCGTTACGGGGCTAGCGACGAGCCATTTGCCAAGCGCTCCACCCGCTTTCCGGAAAGCTTCCGGGGATGTTTTCTCGCTCGATCCAACCGAGACAACAATCTGCATGTTGGAGGCGTCTCCCAGCGTGAGTAAATCGCCCGCGCTCTTGCCAGGGTGACCAGTTTCGGGATTCCGAGGCGCAAACACGAAGCGCGCCTGGACGATTACGGGAGGTTGATCTTTCTCAGCCAGGGTTAGTTTTAGCCGCTGCTGTGGAATAACGGAAATGGACATGTCACAACTCCTTGTCTAGTTTGTCGATGTTGGGCCAGAAATTTCCCATAAAATGATTTCTGGAGGGCATAAGAACCGAACGCGCGGTGCCGCTTTGCCCTCTAAGCCAATCCCTCGCGTAATATACAAAACCATATCCCGGATTTGGTAGCGACCTGATTGAAACTTACGCCCGTATAACGAGGCCGTGAAGAACGGGCCATAAATGGGCAAGCAAACCTGTCCTCCGTGGGTGTGGCCCACAAGCATCAAGTCAAATCCCGCCTGGGATGCCTCGGGTGCTAAGTCAGGGGAGTGGTAAAGGAGGATATGGAACTGGCCGTCGGCCCCAGCCGTCAGAGAAGGGAGGGCTGGTGAGTCGCGAAAAGGGCGGTGGGTGCAAAAAGCACCGGAAACACGGAATGGTTGGCCGTCCATGTGAAGATCGACGCTCTCGTTGTTTAACCAACGCACGGGTAAATCTTTGATCAGTTCGGGGAAGATGTGCGCCAGATCAACGGCTTCGCTGCCATTCACAAGATATACGCCTAGCGGTGCGTTCCAATGAGCGATAGTTTGCTGAGCCATCTGAATTGCCGTAGGGTCTTCGACATACGACAGGTTAAGAATGTCTCCACTGAATAAGATCAGATCCGGGGAGAGCTTTTGGATTTGTTCTTCAAGCATTTTTTCTCGGCGAGTGAGGCGCTCGATGTGCAGATCCCCAAGGTGGAGCACACGAAGCGTTTTTCCTGGCTGAAACTTGGAGGTGACCAGCCGTTGATGGGTGACCGTCAAACGCTGCGGCTCGATCCAGAAACCGTAGACTACCAGGATACTTCCGATGAACTGTAGCGCAATTGAAATTGGCATGGGCAGTAAAGCAAAAAGGCAACGTAAAATGGCGAGAAGAAGCGTGGGTGGTTTATCGGGGCCAAATGAAACTTGTTTCTTTGGAAGCATCCACAGGAGTATCCAATCGCCAAGGAAAAATAACCATAAAACCCCAGCGTACAACCAGTTGCCCCAGGCAGTAAGCGCGGCTAACCCAAAAAGCACGAAGGCAAAGAGGGGGACAGGTAACTTCTGAAGGTCGTCAAAACCACGCAGAACCGCATCGAATTCATTGCCGAGGGTGCCTGGGAATCGTTTGTGGCGGCTGAAATCTATAGGATCCAAAGGTTAACCTCGCGCGCGCTGTTCTTGTAGAGCCAAAACGAGCTCACGACAGTAGTCGGGAATATCTTGAACGACGCGGCCCCAAACCAGGTGGCCGGAGCGGAAAGCGGGTTCGTTTCGCCAGATTGCGCCAGCATTAATCAAATCATCTTTGATGCCTTCGCTTCCTGTCGCCTGATGTCCCGCAACAATACCTGCGCTAATACCCACGAGTCCCGCATGGCAAATCATGCCGACGGTTTTTCCTTGATCTGAAAAAGCATGCACAATGCGTCTTACGGAGGCATACCGCCGCAATTTGTCTGGCGCCCACCCGCCCGGAATGAGAACGGCATCAAATTCTGCTGGATCAACGGTTTCAAAAGTGATATCACTCGATGCCGGGATGCCGTGTTTCCCGCGGTAGGTTTCCTGGGCATCAAGACCGGCGATGATCACCTGGGCGCCTTCTTCGCGCAAACGCATTACTGGAACCCAAAATTCCAAATCCTCGAATTCGGAGGCGATTAGGTAAAGAACCCTCAAACCTTGTAGTGACATGTTTCCCTCCATCCATGAAGGTTAATCGAAAGCCCCAAAAAAGTCAAATAATGGAAAATCGCTGGCAACCGACCATCTGTCTTAAGCTTTTCAAAAAAAACGGGGTGAGGTTAGTTTACAACCTCACCCCGTTGGTCTGCCTTTCCTACCTATTCTTTGTCGGGTAGCCAGCAGCACAAAACTAATTCCTTGGCTGCTTTCACTTCATCAACCCGTCGGACGGGTGTGTTATGAGGGGCTTCTTTAAGTAGGGTTGGGTTGGCGCGGGCTTCCTCTGCGATCTTGAGCATGGCTTCAACAAATGCGTTGAGCGATTCCAGTGATTCAGTCTCGGTGGGCTCAATCATCAACGCCTCGCGGACGATCAAGGGGAAGTAGTTTGTGGGGGGATGAAAATCGTAATCCATTAATCGTTTAGCGATATCTAGGGCATGGATTTCGGGTGCGTCTTCCCAATGGCCTTCGAATACACTTTCGTGCATGCACATTCGGTTATAGGCCAATTTGTAGGTGTCTTGGAGCCGGACACGGAGGTAGTTGGCGTTGAGTACTGCATTCTCGGCGATTTCGCGTAAACCCTGCGGACCGTGCATTGCGATGTATGTGTAGGCTCTCACCATCATCCCAAAGTGTCCATAGAAGGACTTGACGCGGCCAATGCTTTTAGCCGGCATATTCAGTCCATAGAGTGGTGGGATCTCATCGGTCCCTTCTTCTTTGATGATAGCAATCGGGCCGGGTAAGAAGTCTACCAGATTAGCAACAACACCGACTGGGCCAGAGCCAGGACCTCCACCCCCGTGAGGTGTAGAGAACGTCTTGTGGAGATTGAAGTGCATGACATCAATACCCAAATCACCGGGACGGGCAACACCGAGTAATGCATTCATGTTAGCCCCGTCGCCGTAGACCAGGCCGCCAGCGGCGTGGACCATTTTTGTGACGTCGAGAATGTCTCGTTCAAACAAGCCCAGCGTATTTGGGTTGGTGACCATGATGGCAGCGACTGTATCGTCGCACAATGGCCGGAGTGCGTCTAGGTCAACATCGCCTTGTGCGTCCGTGGGGACAGGCACCACCTGGAAGCCTGCCATAGCGGATGTGGCCGGGTTGGTGCCGTGAGCCGAGTCTGGAATTAAGACCTTGTTGCGCTTGAAATCGCCTCGGGATTGGTGGTATGCGCGGATGATCATGATGCCAGTCAGTTCGCCATGAGCTCCGGCGGCGGGCTGCAGCGACACAGCAGCAAACCCGGCTATCTCTTTGAGCCACTCTTGCAATTCATACATGAGCAGCAGGTTGCCTTGAACGGTTTCCTCAGGTTGGAGAGGGTGCGTCAATGCAAAACCGGGCAGGCGGGCAGTGGTTTCGTTGACCCGCGGATTGTATTTCATGGTGCACGACCCGAGTGGATAAAGGCCCAGGTCGATGCCGTAATTCAAACGAGACAGGCGGGTGAAATGGCGCACCACATCCACCTCGGCAACTTCGGGAAGAGGCAGATCGGTTCGAACGAAGCCCTCGGGCAAGGGCGTTTGTGGCACATCGGGTTCAGGAAAACGGACGCCTTGGCGGCCTACTGCGGATAGTTCATAAATGGTCGGCTCAGTCATTGGACACCTCCGCTGAGAATTCGGAAAGCGCATTGCAGAGGTCGTCGATTTCCTCACGGCTTATCTTTTCCGTGACCGCCAGGAGCATATGGTTTTGCAATTGGGGATAATCCTGACCAAGATCGTATCCGCCCAAGATGCCGTATTCCAACAAGTGTTGGTTCACAACCTTTACAGGCGCCGGGCAGCAGACGATGAACTCATGGAAGAAGGGGGCTTCGACGCACATGCTGAAACCAGGGATGCTTGCAATCTTCTCGGCGGCGTAGTGAGCTTTGTGGTAACACAATTCGGCGACCTGGCGCAGCCCTTGTTTCCCCAAAAGACTCATGTAGATTGTGGAGGCGAGGGCAATCAACCCCTGGTTCGTGCAGATGTTAGAGGTCGCTTTCTCGCGGCGGATGTGTTGTTCACGGGCGGTCAAAGTCAAAACATAGGCGCGCCGGCCTTCTTGATCGACCGTTTCGCCTACCAATCTTCCGGCTAATTTTCGGACAAACTCCTTACGAGTGGCGAAGAGGCCCAGGTATGGTCCTCCAAATGACAGGGGGATGCCGAGGGGCTGCCCCTCGCCGACAACGATATCAGCTCCAAAATCGCCCGGCGGCTTGAGTAGGCCCAAGGCTGTAGGGTTGACGGCTACGCACAACAGGGCTCCGGCTTCATGTGCTTTGGCAGCCAGGTTGGCGTAGTCGAAGATGCGTCCAAGAAAGTCAGGGTATTGGACGATCACCAGGGCAGTGTTTCCATCGATCTGGGCTGCCAGCGCCTCAGGGCTACCGAGAGGATCTGCTTGAGGGCTGTCACCTTCGACCGAAAAGTTTTCGTAACCTTGGGTGTAGGTGCGAATGACCTGACGGTATTGAGGATTGAGCGAAGGAGAAACCAGAACTTTGCCGCGCTTGCCCCGGAAGTGGTGGTATGCCATGACGACAGCTTCGGCTGCGGCAGTGGCGCCGTCATAATGTGAGGCGTTGCTCACGTCCATGCCCGTCAGGTTGGCTACCATTGTCTGGTACTCGAAGATGGCTTGCAGGGTCCCTTGAGATACCTCGGGCTGGTAGGGTGTGTAGGCAGTCAGAAATTCGCCGCGTTGGATGATCGCGTCGACAACGGCGGGAATGTAGTGGTTGTAGGCTCCGGCGCCCAGGAAGCAGGTAAGGTCTTTTGTGGAGGAATTGGCGTCAGATAATTCGCTCAGGCTGCCCATGACCTCCATTTCGGTTAGGGCGGCGGGTAATCTCAGGGTAGGGAAGCGATGCTGTTGGGGAACATCCAAAAACAGGTCATCGACTCGCTGAAGGCCGATGACCTTGAGCATCGCCTCCTGATCGGAGGCAGATGATGGGACGAACATTAGTGGCTCCTGGATTCCAGGTACTGGCTGTACGCGGCGGCGTCGAAGAGCTTGTCGAGTTCGGCGGGGTTCGCCAATTCCACCTTGATCATCCAGGCCTTATCATAAGGATCCTGGTTGACGGTTTCGGGAGAATTGGTCAGTTCTTCATTCACGGCTACAACCGTGCCTGAGACGGAAGAATTCACGTCGGCAGCGGCTTTTACCGATTCTAAAGTGCCAATTTGCTGTCCGGCGCTGATGGAATCTCCGATGGAGACAATCGCTTCAAAGAAAACAATGTCCGATAGCGCATCTTGTGCGTAATCGGATACACCAATGGTGGCGATATTACCATCAACTTTTACCCACTCATCTGACTGCGCATATTTACGGTCGGCTGGAATATTCATGCAATGCCTCCTGGAACAAAATGGATTCACAAAAAATGGGCACAGCGTTAATAGCTGTGCCCTCTGTTATGGACCTGAGAGATTCGCCCTATGGAGGGCTTGCCCCGTCGGTGTCTTTCGACTCTCCAGAGTGGTCATGAAGGAGGGTCCTTTCTACCTGAGAGATTCGCCCTGACGGACTTGCCCCTTCGGTGGCGGTCTGCGGACGCCCGCTCTCTTCCCTGCTTCCGTTCATCATTCTACGAATTCGGGCCCGAAAAGTCAAGGGAATTGGGCGAGTAATCTAGGGTAAACGCATCTAAATTAGGGAAGAGTTGAAAGGAGGAAGGAAAGCCGGTATCCTGAGAAGAAATCAGGAGGAACGGCATGGAAAGCAATGCAACTGGACAATTTAGCGAGCATTTTGGAGATCTGCCAGACCCGCGCATGGAGCGAACCAAATTACACAAGCTGATAGACATCGTGGTGATTGCGATCTGTGCGGTGATATGTGGAGCAGATGACTGGGTAGAAGTTGCGATGTTTGGCGAGGCGAAAGAAGGCTGGTTTCGCAGTTTTCTGGAATTGCCGAATGGGATACCATCGCATGATACCTTCAACCGGGTATTTTCTCGGCTGAACCCAGAAGCTTTTCGACAACGTTTTCTCGAATGGGTTCAGGCGGTTAGCCAGATCACGGGCGGGCAAGTGATTGCCATCGATGGCAAAAAGCTGCGCGGATCGGCAGAGCCGATCTTGGGACGTGGGGCAATTGATATGGTGAGCGCCTGGGCCACGGAAAACCATCTGGTGTTGGGGCAGCTGAAAGTGGATGACAAATCCAATGAGATCACCGCTATTCCTCAATTGCTTCAAATCTTGGAGCTATCGGGTTGTTTGGTGACCATTGATGCCATGGGCTGCCAAAAGGAGATCGCCCAAGCTATCGTAGATCAGCAGGGCGACTACCTTCTTGAGGTCAAAGAGAACCAGGGGAAGCTATATGAGGATATCGCCGATGCGTTTGCAGGGGCAGCAGAAGTGGCCTTTCAGGAGGTGCCGCACAGCTACCATAAAACGGTGGATGGCGATCATGGGCGGATCGAAACCCGCGAGTGCTGGGCGATTTCTGATCTCGAGTACTTACACTACTTGCGTGGGTTTGCCGACTGGCCGAAATTGCATTCGATCCTGATGATCCGCAACCAACGCAAACTGAACGGAAAAGCGGAAGAAACCACACACTACTACATTGCCAGCCCTGTCTGGCGCGCCGACCGGTTCTTGTCCAGTAAACGTAGCCATTGGGGCATCGAAAACGGGTTGCATTGGGTACTCGATATTGCCTTTCAAGAGGATCATCACCGCTTACGCAAAAATCATGGCCCGGAAAACTTTGCCGTCCTTCGCCATATCGCCCTAAACCTGCTCAAACAGGAAAAAACTGTTAAAGCTGGGATCAAAGCCAAACGCCTCAGAGCAGGCTGGGACAATGATTATCTCCTCAAAGTCCTCTCCCAATAAGATGCGTTTACCCTAGCGAGTAATCTGTCCTTGCCTTAAAGGAGTAACCTCTTATAATTAGGCTGCTCAGGCTGCGGACGCAAAACCATTACCAAGTTAGCGAAAGGATTGGATCATGACACGGAAGGTGATTTTGGATACCGACATTGGTTCAGATATTGATGACGCTGTTTGTCTGGCATATTTATTGGCGCAGCCTGATTGTGAATTACTTGGTATCACTACCGTGACCGGTGAAGGCAGCCGGCGAGCTGAGATGGCGAGTGTTTTATGTGAGATCGCCCAAAAAGATGTGCCCATTGTCATCGGCGCAGAGATGCCTTTGCTGGTCGACCAGCTTCAACCCAATGCTCCGCAAGCTTCAGCTTTAACGGGTTGGGAGCATGAGACTGAGTTCGCCAGAGGAGAAGCGGTGGAATTCCTGCGACGAACCATTCGCCGTTATCCTGGTGAAATCGATTTGTTAACGATTGGTCCGTTAACGAATATTGCCTTGTTGTTTGCTGTTGATCCGGAAATTCCCGCGCTCTTGAACAGCCTGACGATGATGTGCGGCGTGTTCACCGATCAAAATCCGGGGCAACCTGTGGCGGAATGGAACGCAAAATTAGACCCACATGCGACGGCGATGGTATACCGCGCGCCGGTGACCAAGCACTATTCTATTGGATTAGATGTGACATTACAGGTTACTATGCCGGCAGACGAGGTGCGCTTACGGTTTCAACACCCGCTGCTGAGGCCGGTTTTGGACTTCGCAGAGGTCTGGTTTCAGTCCGTCGAAAAAATAACCTTTCATGACCCGTTGGCGGCAACGACCTTGTTTGATGACAACATTTGCCGCTTCGAATCTGGGCTGGTCACAGTGGATCTTGATACCCTACCTGGACAAACCCATTGGCTGCAATCCGCGGATAACCACCGACATTCTGTAGCAGTAGGCGTAGCCCCGCAGCGTTTCTTTACCCATTACTTTTCCGTGTTTGGAGGCTGATATGGCAGATAATTTTCAAGTCCCAGCCGGTGAAGAGCGCAAGGTGGTTTCGACGAGTGGTTTGGCGATCGATGGCGCGCCGCTATCGTATATAGTGATTTTGGCGGCGGTCGTGACCGCACTGGCTTTCATTCCCTTTTCGGTGGTTATTTTTACAGGCGGCAGTTTCCCGCTCAGTCAAGCTGTGTTGAGCCTGATTGGATGGGTGTTGGGTCCGGTGGCCGGCGCTTTGGCTTCTGCCGTTGGAACCTTGGTCGGCGTTATTGTCGCTCCGCACACAGCACGGGTTTGGATTGTGTCGATTTATGGGGCAGCGATGGTCAGTTTCGCTGCGGGCGTAATGGGCGCTAAGTCAAAACGGAACTGGTGGTGGGGTATTGTCGCCATCATTGCAGGGCTTTCACTGGTTGGGTATGTTGGCATGGCCACCCTTGGCAATGGCGCGCCTTTTTATAGTGTTGCATTGGGTGCGTTTCTAGATTGGTCTGCGGTTGTGTTGTTCATCTTGCCAACGCGAAAGATAGTTGCGCGGTGGATTGGAAGCAGGAATGTCGGCAAGCTTGCCGCAGGGCTGTTTGTGGGTATCTGGATAACGTATGGGATTGGACATGTCTGCCAGTCCGTGATTTACTACTGGATACAAAATTGGCCGGCTGAAGTGTGGCTGACCCTGGCGCCGATCATTCCAGCAGAGATGATGGTCCGCTGTCTAGTCGGCACGATCGTCGGAACTGGGGTGATCACAGGAATGCGGGCAATCGGGCTGGTTAAGCCCAGCCAGGCGGTTTTCTAAGAGGGGCTCTATCACCGACATTCTCGTGCCTATCATTCGATTCACTAAGGTCTCCTACCAATACCCCAAAGGTGACCGTCTTGCGCTACGAGATATCGATCTCCAAATTCAGCGGGGTGAATTCATAGGAATAATCGGCGCTACGGGAGCGGGTAAAACAACCCTTTGCCTGACCATGAACGGTATCGTGCCGCATTTTTATGGGGGGCGTTTTTTTGGTCATGCGTTCATTGGGGGGCGGGACAGTGTAGAAGCTCCAGTTCGCGAACTGGCCCGGGTGGTAGGCGAGGTTTTTGAAGATCCCGAGACTCAGATCATTGCTACTTCTGTAGAGAATGAAGTGGCTTTTTCTTTGGAGAATTTTGGTTTTCCTCGAGCAGAGATACGCGCCCGAGTGGAGTGGGCCCTCGTGGTAGTTGGGTTAGCTGAGCTGAAGAAGAAGCATCCTCAGGGATTGTCTGGCGGGCAAAAACAGCGTCTGGCAATCGCAGCAGCAATTGCGGTACGCCCTGACATCATCGTGTTGGATGAGCCCACTTCACAGTTGGACAGCCGGGGGGCGCAAGAGGTAATGGAAGCGCTTGCGGTTCTCAATCGACAAGAAGGTGTCACAGTTGTGATGGCCAGCCATGCGGTTGAGCAGATCGCCGCATACGCTGATCGGGTTTTCTTGCTTCATGAAGGTAGACTGGCAGCGCAAGGCACACCCAGAGAAGTTTTTTCCCAGTCGGAAGAATTGGATCGGGCTGGTATGCGCCTGCCAGAAACGATGCAGGTCTTTCAGCAGTTAACAAAGGTGGGGAAGTTCAAATCTGAGCTGCCCGTTACAGCCGCGGAAGGCCAAATGATGCTTAAGGGATGGCGATTGCAGTCTCTGAATACGGATCCACCTAATCTGCCTCGAGAGGGAGAGGTTTTCCATCCTGCCATCATCCGTGTTCAAGGGGTCCGCTTTAATTACCCAGATGGTACCAAAGCTCTGGATAATATCCATCTGTCCATTGAGCAGGGTGAATACGTGTTATTAACTGGGCAAAATGGCGCCGGAAAAACCACGCTGGCAAAAATGCTGTTAAATCTAGCGCGGCCACAAGCAGGAAGAATCATATTTTCCGGCGAAGATATCTCTTCCATGCCCGTAAGTACGTTGGCAAGAAAAATTGGTTATGTAGGCCAAAACCCGGACACGCAATTATTCACGGCATCGGTTCATGATGAGGTAGCATTTGCGCTTCGGTTTCATGGTCTGTCAGAGAGCGACATCGAAGAGCGGGTGATGTTCGGGCTGGAAGCGGTGGGGTTAGGTTCGGTGGCGGACCGTCATCCCTTTTCCTTGCCTAAAGGAGATCGTGCTCGGGTAGTGATTGCCGCAGTGTTGGCTCTTCGGCCTGAAGTGATTGTGTTTGACGAGCCTACAATTGGGCAAGATTATCGTGGGGCCAGGCGAATCCTGGATTTAACCCAGAAATTGCACAAAGATGGGAAAACGGTAATTGTGATTACACACCATCTCTATTTAATGCGCGAGTATGCTGAGCGTATGGTGGTGGTTTCCAATGGAAAGGTGGTCCTAGATGGACCAATCCGGAATATTCTGGGAGATGTGGAATCCCTTAACCCATTGGGGATAGAGCCTCCCGAAGCCGTGCTTCTAAGGAACTGCGTTGCTCAAGAAAACCGGACTAAGTCCTGGCAGATTACGGCGGATGAGTTGGCAATGGGTCTGACACCACCTGGTTGGGAGGAGACTTAAGATGTATTCGCTCACCCAAGCCGCGCAACCTTCGATCTTTCGGAGCCTTGATTTTCGAACAAAGCTTGTGTTAATGGCGGTTCTTATGGCTGTTTGCCTGTTATGGAATCATCCTATTCTTCAGGCTGGGCTTTTTGTGGTCATCTGCATCCTGGTTTGGGTTGCCCGGATTCCATGGAAGTATTTAACAATGGTATTGGGGTTCATGTTGCCATTTGTGATTTTCCTAATTTCCATGCACGGTTTATTCAATACGGTGCAGGTGCAGCGCTTGGTGGGTGGAGGCGAGTTGACCTGGCTGTTGCGCTTCCCGGACAGTTGGATTCTCGTGGGAGGGCGCGGTGTGAGCCTGGAGGGAATTTTATATGGGCTAACGGTAGCGCTCAAATCGTTGACATTGCTTCTTGTGCTCCCTTTGGTGGTTTTGACAACGGATGTAGACGAAATGTTGGCTGGATTAATTCAGCTCAGAGTTCCTTATGTCATAGCGTTTATTATTTCGTCCACGATGCGTTTTTTCCCACTTTTGTTTGCCGAGGCGCAAGGAATCATTGATGCCCAACGGCTTCGGGGATTGGCGGTCGAAAAATTGAATATTATGCGTCGGGCAAGAGTGTACGCAGCGACTGTGGCGCCGTTAATTTTGTCGGCATTGATGAAATCTCAACAACTGGAGATCGCTTTGTATTCAAAAGGGTTTTCAGTATCACCCCGTCGGTCTGCTTACCACGAGATCCAGTTTCGGGTGGCCGACGGCATCGCGATGGCATTGGGTTTGACTGTCCTTGGATTGGCGATATACCTGTATGTACGATTTGGAATAGGACAATTTACAGCAATTTCATGACATCCGAACAGACAAAACACCTTGCGTTCGGTCGGTATCCTGCTTATACTCTTTAATATCCCATAGTTTTCGGCCAATTTAGAGGAGTTGGAATGGCATCTCATTACCCTATCGACCATAGCGAAACGCCTATTCGCTTATTCAAATCAAATTTCATGGAGTTTTTCACTCACATTAGCCCAATAGCAGTGGTTGTGATCTGGGTCCCGGTTGCTGTCGGGTTCATGGTGTTGGAAGTTTTGGCGAAACGGGGTTTGGGTTGGGGGTATATGCCGATCGCCTTCTTGGTGGGTTTATTTTTGTGGACGTTCGCTGAATATATGCTTCACCGATTCCTGTTTCACTACGAAGCGAAGAGCGACCAGGCACGGAAGGTTTTCTATTTGTTTCATGGGATTCACCACCACCAACCTCAGTGTAAAACTCGTTTGGTTATGCCCCCTGTGGTCAGTATTCCATTGGCTCTTGTAATGTATGGAATCATGTATTCATTGTTTGTGCTGCTGTTGGGACTCACCCATTGGTTATGGCCGGTTATGTCTGGTTTCATTGTTGGGTATCTGTGTTACGATTTGATCCATTACGCGACGCACCACTTCGCGATGCGTAGTGGGATATGGAAGGCTCTAAAACGGTATCATATGCAGCACCACTATAAAACCCCCGATGCTAGATATGGGGTTAGTTCTCCCTTGTGGGATGTTATCTTCGCAACCAAGCCATCTGCCTAGTCCATGCATTGGAAATTCTAAGGAGAAAACCTAATATGACAACCATTCCAGCGCATTTTAAAGTTGAAATGCGACCGATTGCTTTAAAGAGCGCCGTGGTCCATGCCGGGAAGGCCCGTTTTACCTGGCTTACGCCAAGGATTATTCGGATGGAATACAGCGAGGTCGGAGCGTTTGAGGACCGGGCTAGCCAGGCGTTTTGGTACCGCGAACAACCCAAAGTAAACTTCACAAAGAAGGATGGGGAAGAAGGCGCTGTGGTGCTTGAGAATGAGTACCTTAAGCTGGAATACAAAGGTGGAGCATTCTCGGCTGAAACACTTTCTGTCGAAGTCAAAGCACTGCAAACCTCCTGGCATTATGGGGATCAGGCAGAAGGAAACCTGGGTGGGACCGGGCGCACGGTCGATGGTGCGCGGGGGGCTATTCCAATCGAAACCGGGTTGATGTCAACCGATGGTTGGAGTGTGGTGAATGACTCATCTGCCCTGGTGTTCGATGAGCGTTGTTGGCTCACCCAACGGAATGCACCTGAAGGCAACCAGGACTTGTACTTCCTGGGTTTTGGACACGATTATTTGGGATGCCTGCAAGAATACAGTAAGGTTACCGGACACGTAGCCATGATTCCGCGGTGGGTGTTAGGAAATTGGTGGAGCCGGTATTGGGAGTACACTCAAACTGAGTTGACCGAATTAATAAAGGACTTCCAGTCTCACGAGGTGCCGTTGAGTGTTTGCATTATCGATATGGATTGGCACATCACGAAGACTGGAAATACATCCAGCGGCTGGACGGGATACACCTGGAATCGGGAGTTGTTTCCGAATCCACAAGCGCAATTAGATTGGCTGCATCAGCAGGGTCTGCGTGTAACCATGAACCTGCATCCCGCGGATGGGATTCATCCGCACGAAGAACAATATCCAGAAATGGCCAGGCGGATGGGGATTGACCCTGAGAGTAAGCAGCCTGTGGAATTCGATATTGCTAACCCTGAATTCGCTAAGGCATATTTCGAAGTGCTTCACCATCCTCAAGAGGAGCAAGGTGTTGATTTCTGGTGGATGGATTGGCAGCAGGGGACCCGGTCGAAGGTCCAAGGCCTGGATCCGTTGTGGTGGCTGAACCACTTGCATTTCTTTGATCTTGGACGGGGTGGAAAAAAGCGCTCGTTCATCTTCTCGCGATGGGGTGGCTTGGGAAATCATCGTTATCCGATTGGATTCTCTGGAGACTCGGTGGTTTGTTGGGAGTCGTTGGCTTTTCAACCATTCTTCACGGCGACTGCGTCCAATGTGAATTATGGATGGTGGAGCCATGACATTGGCGGTCACATGGGTGGCACAGAAGATGGCGAGCAGTACGCCCGGTGGGTGCAATTTGGGGTCTTCAGCCCCATCCTGCGCTTACACAGCACCAAGAATGTTTTCCACGACCGGCGGCCTTGGGGTTATGACGCCGAAGTGTACAAGGTGACGCGTGACGCCATGCAGCTTCGCCATGCCTTGATACCATATCTGTATAGTATGGCATGGAGATTCCACACCCAATCGGTTCCGCCGATTTTACCCATGTATTACGACTTCCCCGAAGAAAAGGCTGCTTATGCTTGTCCAGATCAGTATATGTTCGGCGACAAGTTGCTGGTGGCGCCATTTATTTCTGAGAAGGAGGCTGAAACCCAATTATCCCGCAAGGTGGTTTGGCTGCCCGAGGGAGGTTGGTACGGTTTCTTTGATGGAACGTATTACCCTGAAGGTTGGTATGCCTATTATGGGAAGCTAGACGAAATCCCGGTATTCGCCAAGTCTGGGGCGATTGTCCCGTTGGCAAAAAAGCGAGGTTGGGGTGGGGTTGAGAACCCTGACCAGTTAGACGTTTTTGTGTTCCCTGGCGCGAATGGTGCTTTTGAACTGTATGAAGATGATGGGGATAGCAATTATTATCTCAACGGAAAACATGCTTCTACAGGGATGCGGCAGATATGGGATGGCACAAAATCCGTTTTCGAGATTCTTCCCGCGGAAGGAGATATTCGCCAAATTCCAACCCGCCGGGATTACGATCTTCACTTCCGAGGAATTGTTGCGCCAAAATCGATTACTGTAAAGATCAACGGACAGCAGGTGGCGTGTAACACGCGCTTCGACGCCGACACCCACACACTGACGCTTGACACTATTCAAATCACTCCGGCTGATACATTGGAAGTGTCTGTAGTGGGAGAGAAGCAAGGTGATCTGGCTTATACGGCGGATCCGCGCAAGTATCTACTCGCGAAGTTCATTAAGAACGCTCGAATGGGAACGCGCGTGAAAACCGAGATGCTTGGCTGCCTGGATGACATCATCGCGAATCCTGAAACGCTTGCTCGATACCGAGTAGAAATGAGCGAGAAACATTTGCGAGCACTGCTTGAAACCAGCCTGGGCGCTGGTTTAGAGCGTTTCGATCATCACGGTGGTGTTGTGTATGTTCTCTGGAACAACCATCAGTCTGACAAGGTTGTGCGCACACTCAATGGACATGTTTCGGGACGATGGATCCATTGGTTCAATCTGACTGCAACCCGAGGTGTCTGCCAAGCAACTGAAGTCTTTGAACCGGGGAAGGATTTCACCGAGGAGAGGCCCTGGGATTTGCGACTAGACCTGGCTGGGATACTGACTGAAGTGGAAGCAGGCGGTAAAGTAAATTGAGAAAAAATGAGTCTGGGCGTCCAAGAGGCGCCCAGGCTTTATTACCAGCTCTTTTCTACTTCTGTTAGGAAATCTACCACTGCCTGTTCGTAGGCTTTCCGATCGGTTACGATGGCCTCTGCGTGGCCAGCGCCTGGGATAAGGCAAATGCGGCTGCGCCCTTTGGGCAGTGCGGCATAGACCTCCTGGCTCATTTGCGGTGGGATATAAGTGTCTGAAGCGCCGTGGATGAGCAAAACTGGCGCTTTGATGTTTGGGGCGTCTCGCAGGGGGGATACATCATGGGTTGTGAAACCGAGTAAAACCCGGCTGAATAAGTTTGATATATTGAGTAAAGGAAATGGGGGGATATGGTAATCCAACTTGCCGCGCAAGGTGAACAGGGCATGTAAATCAGAGAAAGGGCAGTCGGGGATGGCGAAGGCAATGCGGGGATCGATGGCAGCATGTTGGAGCGTTACACCTGCTCCCAGGGATTCGCCTTGCGTGCCAACTTTGCCATCTGGTTGGAGGCGTGAAAAAGCGTAGTCTACAACCACTTTCAAGTCATGTTTTTCATAAAAACCAAAGGTGCAACTCCCTCCACCGCTTCGCCCGTGAAAGCGATGATCGTAAGCCAGGAGGTTGTACCCCAGACGGCGGAAGATCTGCATGTACTTTACCTGGCCATATATACTGTTGGTGATGCCGTGACTGAGAACAACGGTCTTGTTAGCGCCTGGATAGGGAAAATACTCGGCGTATAGCGTGTAGCCATAGGGAGAGTTGAGGGAGATCTGTTCTCGCTCCCAGGTGTTGAATTCTACAGGGTCGAAGTGTCCGTGTTCGATGGGTAGTTCCCAGGTGCTTTGGATGGAAAGTACTTTTGGGTAGTAGGCGACGCGGAAAAAGTAGAAACCGGCGGCAAGAAGAAATACCAGGAAAAGTAAAATGGCGGCGAGAAGGAGAAGTGAAAAAGGCATAAAGATCCTTTGAGTGATGAACTTATCCAAGCTTGTAATGGCTTGAGGTGGATGGCGACTCTATATAGTCGGCCAATCTCTGTCGCAGGCGCGTGTTGCGCTGTGTGATGCGGTTGTTATTAACGGCGATGTTGATGGCCTGCCGGCTGCCAACCAGGACAACCAATTTCCGGGCCCTTGTTACTGCCGTGTAGAGTAGGTTGCGTTGAAGCATCAAGTAGTGTTGGTTGAGGATGGGGATGACAACAACGGGAAATTCCGACCCTTGTGCTTTGTGGATGCTGATGGCATAAGCATGGACGAGTTGATCCATTTCAGCGAATTCGTAATCCATTGTCCGGTCGTCAAATTCCACGCGAGCTATACTTTCTTCGATGTCGAGCCGGACTAGTCGACCGAGGTCGCCGTTAAACACCTGGTGGTCGTAGTTGTTGACGATTTGCATGACTCGGTCGCCGTTTCTGAATATTCGATGCCCTTGGCGGATTTCGGTTTTTTGGGGTGCGGGCGGGTTTAAGGTTGCCTGAAGACGTTGGTTCAACTCGCTGACGCCTACTGATCCACGGTGCATGGGGCATAGTACTTGGATGTCATCTGTCGCTGAGAATCCAAACTTACCGGGTATTCGCTGAGAAACAAGCTCGTTGACCCAGTCGGAGGCCTTATCGGCGTCCTTCTCCGCGAACAAGAAGAAGTCGCGAGCGTTCTTTTCAAAGAGTGGCATCTGGCCTTCGTTGATGCGGTGGGCGTTTACGATGATAAAACTATCGTCTGATTGGCGAAAGATGGTTTCCAGGCGGGTCACAGGAAAAACCGTGCTGTCGATGATATCTCGCAGAACATTTCCGGGTCCAACCGAGGGGAGTTGATCGACGTCTCCGACCAACAGAAGGTGACTGCCGACCTCGATGGCATCCAATAGATGATTCATTAAGAGGAGGTCAATCATAGAAGCTTCGTCAACAATGATCAGATCGGCATTGAGCGGATTGGCCTGATCGCGAGCAAAGGGTGATTTTTCGGTGGGCTTGAATTCCAATAATCGGTGAATGGTTTTAGCTTCGATGCCTGTGGTTTCGGTAAGGCGTTTTGCGGCTCGTCCAGTAGGCGCGCACAGTAAGACGCTGGCGGAACGCATTTGGAGTAAGCGAATGACGCCGGCTGTGATGGTGCTCTTGCCGGTTCCAGGACCGCCGGTCAACACTGAGACTTTCTCGGTGAGGGCCATTTTTAGGGCCGATTTTTGCTGAGGAGTCATTTGGATAGGCCCCTGACGATCGAGGAGCGCATAGGCTGCTTGCCAATCTAATCTTCGGAAAGCGGCCAGACGGTCGCGGTCAGCGCTTTGGATGCGGCGAAGCCGATTTGCTACTCCCTGTTCGGCATAAAGAAAAGGGGGAAGGTAGATGGCGTCATCGTCGGCGATTAGTTCGCCTTCACGGATCAATAAATCGATTTGGCTGGCACAGTCGCTACTGGAGACTTCTAATAATTTGGCGGCTGTTTCTGTAAGCTGCGTTCGAAGAGCAAAGCAGTGCCCGTCGTCACTTATTTTTCCAAGCGAGTAAACCAGGCCGGCGCGGAGACGATCGGGCGAGTCAGGCGGAACGCCCATCTGGCGGGCGATTTTGTCGGCAGTTTTGAAGCCGATGCCATACACGTCTTTCGCCAATCGATAGGGGGAGTTCTTTACCGTTGATATCGATACAGACCCATACTGCTTGAAAATTTTTACGGCAAGGCCGGTGCTCACGCCATGACCTTGTAAAAATATCATGATTTCTTTGATTTGTTTCTGTTCTTCCCAGGCAGCGGAGATCGTTGCGGCTTTACGGTCGCCGATACCAGGAACCTCTCGCAGGCGGTGAGGTTGGGCTTCGATCACGTCCAGTGTTTCCATGCCGAAGTGGTTGACAATCCGTTCTGCCGTGACCGGTCCGACACCTTTGACTAGCCCGCTGCCGAGGTATTTTTGGATGCCGGTGATTGTAGCCGGGTAGGCTACCGTGAATGTGCTGACTTCGAATTGGCGGCCATATTGTGGGTGATTGGTCCACCGCCCCAGCAGATGGACCGATTCGCCGACGTTAATTCCGCTCATTTGGCCGACTACGGTGATCTCTTGGGGGTATCCTTTGGCGATCAGGCGGGCTACGGTATAACCAGTGTCCTCGCTTTGAAAGGTGATGCGTTCCAGGGTGCCGTCAAGCGTTTGGGAGGCGGGAGAAGAGGACTGAGCAGAATTCATGCTCTTTGGGCGACGCGGCGCATGAGATCCTCGCGCTCGGAGGTGGTGAGAAAAGCGGCTTGCAGCGCATTCTGCTGTGCTTGACGGATTTGAGATGGAGTTAAACCAGCGGCTGGGGCAGCGATATTGTACTCGTGGCGCAGATCAATCGCGCTGATTGTGGGATCATCGGAATTGATCGTTGCCATCAGACCGTACTCCAGGAAGGTTTTCATGGGGTGTTGGGCAAAAGCTCCAACGGTACTGGTCTGGACGTTGCTGGTCAGGTTACATTCGATAGCAATTGCTTTATTTGCCATTTCTTCGATCAGAGCAGGATCTTGCAAAGCCCGAACGGCATGACCGATCCGAGACGCGCCGAGCCCGTGGATAGCCTGACGAATGCTTGCGGGACCATCTGACTCACCGGCATGCACAGTGATTTTCCAGCCCACGTCTCGCGCTTGTTGAAAGTGGCGCAAAAACAGACTTCCCGGGTAATGGGCTTCGTCTCCAGCCAAGTCGAGACCGGAAATATCGTCGCGACGAGTCAGGAGCGCCTCCAGCTCTTTCTGGCAGCGCTCTGGTCCATAGGTGCGGCTGAGGATGCCGATGAGTTTCACGGGAAGGTTGAAGTGCCGAGAGCCTTCCCGGACACCTTCAACAACTGCACAGACAACGTCGGCGGGGTTGAGATTATGACTTTCTGCCATAAACCAGGGGCTGAACCGCAATTCGAAGTAGTCGATTCCTTCCTCCTTGGCAATTTGGACATTCTCAAACGCCAATCTCCGGCATGCCTCGGCGTCGACCATAACTTTTGTAATCCACTCGAAGCGGGCAATGAAAGCCATGACTCCAGGTTGAGGATCAGACACCTGAACGTAAGGGCGGAGACTTTCAATTGTCCAGGCGGGCAAGGGTAGGTTGTGCTTTCGGCCCAATTCCAGAATGGTTTCAAGCCGAACACAGCCTTCTAGATGACGGTGGAGATCAATCAGGGGGAGGGTTGGGTCGATCATAAATGAACCGGTTGCAATGTGCGGGCTGACTCAAGCAGGCCTAATACCGTACGAATGTGATTGCGCGATTCGGCCAAGGTGACCACCTGCGGCGTGCCATCCAGGATGCTTTCTTCCATCCCTTCGATTTCACAACGGTAAAGATTGCCCCTGGGGGTTCTGACGGTGTGTTCTTTTCCGTTCGGATCGGTGAATTTGAAGCGAGGGTGGATATCCATTCCGGTGAAGGGGTAATCTATGGTTAACATGCCTTCGCTGCCAAAAACCTGCATGATCGTTGAATGGGGGAGCGCAAAAGAAGAGTGAACCTGTGCGATTGCGCCGTTGGGATAGTACATCATGGCAGAAAAAGACATGTCCACGCCTGTTGGCCCAAGGATCTGACGGCCCATTACCCATTCTGGGGGGCTGCCCGCTAAGAACTGGGCATAGCTGATCGGATATACTCCAATGTCCCAAATGCTTCCACCGCCCCATTCTGGCACCAACCGAACGTTGTTTGGATCCGTGAGCAAGAAGGAGAACCAACCGTGAACCTGGCGCAGCTCGCCGATTCGCCCGGAATGGACCCAATCGCCAACGACTTTTGTTAGGGGGTTAAACCGGTACATGAAGGCTTCGGACAGAACCTTTCCGTTGGATTGGGCTGCGGCTGCCATTTGGTCGACTTCTTCAAGGGTGAGGGCGAGTGGTTTTTCGCAGAGAACATGCTTCCCTGCTTGTAACGCTTTGATCGTCCATTCGGCATGGAGATGATTCGGTAGGCTTACGTATACCGCGTCGATCTCAGGAGAAGCAAGCATGGCTTCATAGCTACCAAAGGATATGGGGATGCCCCATTCTGCCGCGTATTGCCTGGATTTGTTATCGTCGCGACTGGAAACAGCGACGAGTTTGGATCGGCGTGAGGCGTGGATTGCGGGAATGATCTTACGGTTGATCCGAGCCGTGGAAAGAAGACCCCAACGCAGAGTCGGCATATTATTCTCCTTTGGGTGATTTATAAAGCGAGCGATAAAGAAGCGCAGTCAGGCCGGCCATGAGCGCAATTCCGGCTGTAAAGCCGAGGACCCATTTTGTGAGGGAAGCAAATGCGGCCAATCCGGCAAGCCCCGGCGAAGTTGTTGGATACATCAGGAGGAGGGCGCTGATGGTAATGTTTTCGATGTAGTCAAACGCCATCATTCCGATTGGCGCCCAGCGTAGATTTTGGAAGGCGCTGTCTGGGGAAAAAGCTCGCCTATATAGCGAGGCTAACAATAAAGAAAACAATGCGGTATAGGCTATAGGGAAAAGAAGGTCGGCGGTCCACTGAGTGATCAAATACCAGTTACGCCCCTGAGGTGTATAGGCTTCAATCGCTGCTGTGGCTACCTTGGGGAGATATCCCAGGGTGACATCCAGGGTTTGAATTCCGCCAGAAAAATGGGTGATGCGGCCCATGAGCAATGGGAAGATTAGGGCGTTGAATGGAATCACAGCCATCATGGCGATAACGATATTCTTAAGGCTGGCGTGAGCTGAAAACGCATCCAGAACTTTATTGTTCATGGTTCTAATT
Organism: uncultured Anaerolinea sp.; assembly: GCA_964403875.1. Lineage (GTDB taxonomy): Bacteria > Chloroflexota > Anaerolineae > Anaerolineales > Anaerolineaceae > Anaerolinea. The sequence goes on from CAYOHX010000021.1 coordinate 58,169, forward strand.
TTACTCCATTGAGAAGACCAAGTGGTGCGGCGGTGACCTGGATGGCTGTGCGAATGGCCTGCAGAGATGTTTCAAGGGCCATCGATGGGCCAGGGCGATCGACGGGCCGATTCAGCGGCTCGGCGTCAATTTTCTCTTCGTCTGCCTGATCATCATCGTGGT
>CAYOHX010000022.1:0-58297 GCA_964403875.1 uncultured Anaerolinea sp.
AACACCCCAAAAATATATATCACTTGTTGAACGAGAATCACTCAGTGGGTAATTTTACGCTTCGCGTGTGATTATTTGGCAACGGAGCATAAATCAAATCCCATTCATGCAGCGAGAACCCTACGAAGCGCCGCCCAGTCGAATTTCCAGCACCTGGGTATTGGTAATATCCGCTGGCACGAAGGCCCGCCCGCTGACCCCATTACGCTTAAAATCTTCCAACCGGTTTCCTTGACCGCGCAGGTGAATATCCAGCCGCCCGCCGCGATAGGGAAGCCCCTGAATGAATACATCCTCAAGGCCCGGCGGCAAGAACGGCTGAAACGCGGCGCCCTCGGGGGAAACCCGCATTCCAGTCAGTCCCAGCCAGATCATCCGCAAGTACGCCGTGGCGCTCCAGGTTTGTCGCCGGCACGAGGCCCATTGCATTCCATCCGCGCCCGTTCCACCTTCTTGCACGCCGCCATAGATTTCACCCGTCAGCGGATGGTAGATTTCGGCACACTGCGCATCGCGCACGATATGCCGGGTGAGCCGCTCAAATTCGTGAGCAAAGCGATCCAACCTCCCCGCGCGTGCCACGGCCTCGGCCCAAAACGCTTGGATGGGAGGCCAGATCGTACCAGCATGGCGGCCAAAGCGCATCCCCTCGGGCGATGCGTACCGCTCAAAGTTCGGCCAAACACATGGGATTCCTGCCTCAGGAATCACCTGGTTCTCTATCACCTTCCCAACCTGATCAGCTTCTGCCACGCCGAATAACAGGGCAAAACTACTGCCCAGCCCTTCCTGACTCTCACACCCACCCCAGCGGTCCACCAGGTAACGGAAAGCGCCAGATTGCGGATTCCAAAAATGCTTTTGAATATTCGCGCGCAGGGATTGCGCTTTCTCGCTCCAGGACGGATCTATGCGCTGCCCTGCGTCCACCGCCATCGCGCCTGCCAGTCGGTAGGCCTGGTAGTAAACACAGTTGGTCGAAAGAGCCATCATTGGCAGTCCAAAACCCTTTGGCGCGCGCTCGACAGGGTGATGGGCTGGCCATTCCAGGATTGAGCTGGAGCCGTTGGTCTGAGCATAACGGTCCGGATAGGCCGCCACCCCGTCGCCATAAACCGCCGGTCCGCGGAATAAACCGTACTGTGGGTCGAACTCCTCCTGCTCCAGGCGCGCCAAACTGTTGCGGGTGGCCTCCAAGGCCAAACGCAAGAAACCCCGGTTGCCCGAATACAGGTAAAACGCCCACGCGCCCACGCTCCATAAGATTGAATCCCAATACTGCCCACCGATCATCGCGCCATTTGAACCGCGCTCCAAAACTGATACCAGCGTGTTGCGCGAGACTTCTGGCAGCCACAATCCCACCCCGTTCCATACGTTAATGGCAGCATCGCGGGTCCAGGGCGTGTTGTAATCTAATCCTGCCAGCAAAACAGGCGCCGGGGCTTCCAACAAGCCGTCCTGGAATGGCAGGATGTTCCCACATACATCACCAATGGCGATCCGGTAGGCCTGGTCGACCTGTGGATTCGAGGAAATGAGGGAAGGAGCGTTAAATTCCATAACATTAATATAACATAACAGGCTGCTGGTCGTCTTTACAGCAGCCTGTCAACAATCTGTCAACGATTCTCAGCCTCAACCCTATTGCTTAGGCCCCGTATAGACAATTTCAAACAAAATCCGGTCTGGCGATTCGAACATCACCTGATAATAGGTGTGGTCCGAATCAGCGCTGAATTCGGGCCGATGACGGGGCGTCTCGAACAAAGCTTGAATGCTATGCGTATTCAAATAGGCAACCGCCTCATCCACGTCTGACTGCTTGGTCACCGACACCGCCAGATGATTCATCCCCGGGCCATCGTAATCATTGGCGACCGGTTTGAAATCGCCGCCGAACCATAGACTGGTATGGTTGGCGTCACCCACCCCCAGCATATGGTCATCCGAATACAGGGTTTGGAATCCCAAGAAACCGAACAGATCTCGATAAAATGGTAGATTTCGAGAGTCAACATTGATTTGCAAATGGCCAACCGTTCCTGAAACCATATTTTCTCCTTTTGCCTTACAAAAATTGAAAGAAATCACAACTGATTGAAGCCGCGTATATTTCCCGAACGTATCTACTCACCGAGGTTGGAGAGATTCAGGGTTTTTCGTCCTTACCGTGAGTAGTTACTCCCGAATAATAACACAAATGTTCTATTTCTTCAAGAGATAATGTATAATAAAACTATCCACAAAGCATCACCGAAGTATAATCAGAATTCACCTGGGAGTGTTCCAGTGAAAAAGGGTCATCAGCCTTACAAGCAGATCCCCTACCCCGGAGGTAGAAATGTCCGTAGAGATGAAAAACAAGCACAAACTTTCGCCCCGCCTGCGCATGGTTGCGAATGGCGACGAGGTCGTCAACACCCTGCGCGCCGAGCAAACCGCCACCCTGGTAGTGCAGAACGACACACTGGCCGACAGCATTCCATCCATCAGCGCCGGACAAATGCAGATATTCAACACAGTCTCTTTCGCCTTGGAGGCCAAGCCGCCAGTCATTCGCCGCCGCAAACTTAAAGAAATCACCAACGACATTCTCACCAATGTGTTTGTACAATTGGCCAATGACACGGGTGATCCAAAGGCTCTACCGCAGGTACTCCAGGACCTTGACCCACCCCCAATCCGCAAAGATAACATAGTCATCGCTACCATTCCCCTGTCACTGCTGCCCGAACTTTTGGAAGACCCGCTGGTTATCTCGGTTGAAAACCCCGAAACCATCCGTTTTTTTCAGCCTGTCACCACAGCCGTGGTTCCCGCGCCGCCTGGAGCTGGAGAGCGATGCGTGGCGACGCCTGCCGCCACCCAACAAGACGTGCTCATCGGTATTATCGACGTGCAGGGCTTTGACTTTGCCCACCCCGACTTTCTCGACGCGGAGGGAAAGACACGCTTTGTGCGCATTTGGGATCAGGGCGGCGATGGGCGCGAACCTCCCGAACGCTTCGACTATGGCTCTGAGCTGACTCAAGATTTGATGAACCAGGCGATTGCCTCCGAGAGCCAATTCAACCTGCCTCCCACCGAGCTTGAACCCCAGTCCGAGATGGTGCCCGGCTCACACGGAACCCACGTAGCCAGCATTGCTGCCGGCAATCGCGGCGTCTGCCCCGGCGCAAAAATCGCCGCTGTGCTGCTGGCGCTGCCCAAAGGTGACCAGGAGCGGCGGAAGTCCTTCTATGATTCAACCCGCCTGGCTCATGCCGTCGATTACCTCTTCTGCCTGGGCAAAGAGTTGAACCTGCCCGTGTCGATCAATATCAGCCTGGGTACCAATGGCTACTCGCACGACGCAACCAGTCTCACCAGCCGCTGGCTGGACTACGAACTGGCCACCCCAGGACGGAGTATCTGCGTGGCCGCCGGTAACGCCGGGCAAGAAGCGCGCATGGCTCCCGACGATTGGGGCTTCACCATGGGACGCATCCACACATCGGGCAAGTTCAAGAACCTCGCTGAAGAAATCGTTCTCTCCTGGGAAGTCTTGGGGGATGGCATCATGGATATTTCAGAGAACGAGCTAGAAGTCTGGTACAGTCCTCGTGACCACGTAGCCGTGCAGGTAAAACCTCCGGGGGGAAATTGGACCCAAGTGGTCGAGCCGCGTCAGTACATTGAAAATCTGCGCCTGCCCAACAACACCTTCCTGAGCGTGTATAACGAAACCTTCATGCCCACCAACGGCCTCAACCATATCGCCTGCTACCTTTCTCCATTGTTTTCCAAGAAACAAGTCATCGGTATTGCCGCCGGAACCTGGCAGGTGCGCTTGATTTGCCGCGAATTGCGGGATGGTCGCTTCCACGCCTGGATCGAGCGCGATGATGCCCGCCGGGCAGGAGTGATCGGTGGAAAGCAAGCCTGGGCATTTCCATCTTTCTTCGGCGAACAAACCTATATTGACATGGCATCGATCAGTTCTCTAGCCTGCACCAATTCCGTTGTGGCGGTCGCCAATCTGGACGAGGCTACCGGAAAAATCCACTACACGAGCAGTCAGGGTCCCACCCGAGATGATCGCGAAAAACCTGACATTGCCGCTCCAGGCACCAACATCATTGCCGCGAACGGATTTCATCCCGGCGAATGTTGGGTGTCCATGACCGGCACCAGCATGGCTAGCCCTTACGCCACCGGTGTAATTGCTTTGATGCTAGCCGCCGACCCGCTGTTAACCGCCGCCCAAATCGTGGGCATCTTGCACCGCTGCGCCAGGCCTGCGGGCGATCAGGGCAACGAATGGCGGAACGACTCGGGCTTCGGCATCATCGATCCCGCCGCCTGTTTGGACGAGGTGCTCAAACTGCGCGTTCGAGAGGATATCAAACCATGAGACTCAATGTGTTCCCATCTGATAAAGGCGACTGCCTGCTGCTCACCTCGGCCGACAACAAAAAAATTCTCATCGACGGCGGAATGCGCGCCTCCTACAGCCAGTTCGTGGCCGCCCAACTGCCCCGCCTGGCCCGCAACGGCCTGGACCTGGTCTACGTGTCCCACATTGATAGTGATCATATTGGTGGAATCCTGCAATTAATGGATGACCTGGTCGCCTGGCGGCGCTACGATTACCAGGTCACTCACAACAATCCGGCCTATCCCCAGCCGCAGGTTCCCCGACCACCCCGGCCCAAAGCCATCTGGCACAACGCATTCAAAGACCAGACTCAAGACAACAAAGGCCTCATCGAAGAACAACTGGTGGCCAACCTGTCCATTCTCAGCGCAGACCCCCAGGTAATTGGCGAAAACCTGCTCAACGTGCGCGAATCGACCTCCGATCTGGTGAACTCGGTCCGTGAAGGTCTGCTCCTCTCCAGCCGGGTCAGCGCCAAGCAACTGGGCATCCAGGTGAATCCAGAATTCGCCGGCGAGACGATCTTCGTTGAAAAGGCCCCAACGCCCCTCCAGTTGGGTCGTCTACAAATCCAGGTGATCGGCCCGCTCAAAACCGATCTTGAAAAACTGCGCGACGAGTGGAACGATTGGCTGGACCGTAACCAGAAGACCGTTAAACGCATCCGCAAAGATATGGAGGAAGATGAAGCTTTTTCCTACCTGACGGAGGGAGAAAAACTGCTCAGTTATATCCGAATCTTTGCCAACGCCCTGGGCAACCGCGGACTGGTGACTACCCCCAACCTGGCCTCGCTCATGCTGCTTGTCAAAGAAGGCAAAAAGACTCTTCTCCTCACCGGCGACGGACATTACCTGGATATTCTCAAGGGCCTCGAGCACCGCGGCTTGCTGGACGTGGACGGAAATCTGCATGTCAATGTATTGAAAGTTCAGCACCACGGCTCTGAGCACAACACTCACGCCGATTTTATCCGCCGCGTTACTGCTGACCAATACGTCTTCTGTGGAAATGGCGCTCACAAAAACCCCGACCTGGAAGTGCTGGATATGATGATCACCGAACGCCTCCAACACGGCCCCACATCGCCCTTTAAGTTCTGGATCAACAGCAGCGTAGAGAAGGCCGGGAACGAAGAAAATGCCAGGCACATGACAAAAGTGGTTGCTCTGCTCGAGAACGCCGCTCGCCGGGTGCCGGACCGCTTCAGCTACCAACTCCTCAAGCGCGCAAATCTGTCGATCCGGATATAATGATTTGGAAGGAGACCGATCATGCCACTTCACCATACTCAATTCTTCTCCCAAACCTTGGGAATTTGCGTATCCATTGATGTGATCACCCCGCTCAAAGCCTGGAAGCCTGGAGCCGCTCCGGTCGCGACCAAACATCCCACCCTGTTCCTCCTCCATGGCTATTCCGACGATCACTCCATCTGGCAGCGGCGCACCTCCATCGAGCGTTACGTCGATGACTACGACCTGGCGGTGGTCATGCCTGCCGTCAATCGTAGTTTCTACACCGACCAAAAAATCGGCTTCAACTACTGGACCTTTGTGAGCGAGGAACTGCCTTACGTAATTCGCTCGTTGTTCCCGCTTTCCGATCGCCGCGAGGATAACTTCGTGGCAGGCCTATCGATGGGTGGTTACGGAGCTTTCAAGATGGCCTTGTCCCATCCCGAACGCTTCTCCTTCGCCGCCAGCCTGTCTGGCGCGGTAGAGATTGAAAGTATGTACACGCGCGCCGAAAAAGCCTGGTTGGCAGAGCTAAAATGCACATTTGGGACCCGCAAAGAGGCCGTGGGCAGCGAAAACGACCTCTATTTCCTGGCCAAACGAGCCGCCGAGTCTGAAGGTCCCAAACCCAAACTGTACCAGTACTGCGGCACGGAAGACTTCCTCTATCAGAGCAATAAGAAATTCCGCCCCTACCTCGAAGGGTTGGGCTTTGACCTGACTTATGAAGAAGGCCCTGGCGACCACCAATGGAAGTATTGGGATGAAAAGATCCAGACGTTCTTGAAGATGCTGCCATTGAATGAAATCAACCCCAAATCGTAGGCAGGCGTAAAGCTGTGAGAATTCCTTCCTCCGAACGGTTGCGACGTCTCCGCCTTCTGAAACCGGTAGGCTAACTCGCCGTTTCATGTCCAAGCCGCCTCCCGCCTTTCATGTCATGATCAAGCCCCGCGGCGCAATTTGCAACCTGGATTGCGCCTACTGCTTTTACCTGACCAAAGAGCAACTCTTTCCCGAAGGCAGCTTTCGAATGAGCGATGCCGTGCTGGAATCGTTCACCCGCCAATACATCCAGGCCCAACAGGTCCCCGAAGTGACCTTTGCCTGGCAGGGCGGCGAACCTACCCTGATGGGTTTGGAATTCTTCGAGCGCGCCGTAGCGCTCCAACAGCGGTATTGCCCGCCAGGCATGAAAGTCTTCAACAGCTTTCAGACCAATGCCACCCTGATCGATGAGGAGTGGGCGCGCTTCTTCCGCAGGCACGATTTCCTGTTAGGCGTCAGCCTGGATGGCCCCGCAAACCTACATGATCTCTACCGCCGCGACAAAGGAGGCGCGCCAACCCATGCCCGCGTCCTGGCTGGTATAGATCACCTCAAACGCCACGGCGTGCAGTTCAACATCCTGGCCTGTGTCAATGATCAAACCGTCCAGCATCCGCTGGAGGTGTACTGCCACTTCCGAGATGAGATCGGCGCTCACTTCATTCAGTTCATACCGATCGTTGAAGTGCTGGACCCCGCCAGCGGCACGGCCAGTCCTCGCTCGGTGAGCGGTCCCGCCTATGGTCGGTTTCTCAACGCCGTGTTTGACGAATGGGTGCGGCGGGACGTGGGGCGGGTGTACATCCAGATCTTTGACACGGCGTTAGGGATCTGGAGCGGGCAGCCCGCGGGTTTGTGTGTGTTTGCGCCTACCTGTGGAACAGGTCTGGCGCTCGAACATACTGGCGACTTGTATGCTTGCGATCATTACGTGACCCCCCCATACCATCTGGGGAATATTCTGCAAACCCCGCTGGCAACCCTGGTTGCGGCTCCACGCCAGGTTCAATTTGGCCAGGCCAAGAAAACCGCTCTGCCTCGCCAGTGTTGGGAATGCCCGGTGCTGTTTGCCTGCCGGGGAGCCTGCCCAAAGGACCGTATTCTGACCACTTCCAAGGGCGAGCCAGGGCTCAACTACCTGTGCGCGGGATACAAGTCTTTCTTCTCCCACATCGACGCGCCCATGCGCCACATGGCCGAGCTGCTCCGCCAGCGCCGCCCTCCCGCCGACATCATGCTCGAAATCCCGCCCAAAACTGGGCGCAAGCGGCATTCGCCCCTTCTATCAAACCGGGATGAAATACCGCCATATAAACACTCATAAAGCAAACCCCTCTTATTTAGCGAGAAGAGGCTCTTTGAGAGTTGCCGTGGTGAATCCCAATGACCCCGAGAAGACCACTCACTTTCATCAAACTCAGGTAGTATAATCTCGATTTATATCTACTAATCGAAGCTGAAAAAGCTACCCATTTAGTGCTATTTGTGGCGGCAAACGAGGACGGAATGGCCGAAAGCGAACAATTTTGGGAAATGCTGTGGGAATCACGCCTGCAAGAACTGCGCAACCTGGGAAAACGCGAAGCCATCTTGGGGGTCTCGCGCCTCATCCGCCGCCTGACCGACACCCACCCCGAACGCTCTCTGCGCCTGCTGGAATTGGGCTGCGGCGAAGGGCAAATCATCGGACCGTTGGTCGAGAACCATGCCCGCGTCCCCGGCATTGAGAATTCTCTGGGCGTTGATTACCTGGCCCGTTCATTGGCCGTCTGCCGTCACGATTACCCGCGCATGCGCTTTATGGAAGGCAATTTCACCGACCCCGACTTGCTTGGCGGGCTGGGGCAGTTTGACATTGTCTTGCTGGTCAATGCGCTGCACGAGGTCTTTTCCGCCGGCTACTCCCCCCGCTTAGGCGAAGTGGACGTGCCCGCTGCCAAGGCGCAGGTGCAACAAACCCTCAACCACATCTCCCAACGCATTCTCCCCGGCGGATATCTGGCTCTCTTCGATGGACTCGAACCGCCCGGAGACCCAGACGAGCGCTTGCGGGTGCGTTTTCTCAATCACCGCGCCCGCGAATTGTTCCGCATCTTCGCGCGCGAATATCGCCCCTTTAAAATTGTCTATCATTCCGCCGGCGACCCCTACACGATCGAACTCTCCCGGCGGCATTTCACCCGCTACATCACCAAATCCATCTTCCTTGGCAAAGACTTGTGGAAAACTGAACGCCTGGAAAGCTACCAGTACTTCACCGAAGCCGAGTTCCGCCAGGCATTCAACCAAGCCGGGTTGAAAATTCTAGAGCTGCGCACTCTCACCATGAACGACGAAAAATGGAACAGCGTTGTGCAAATCGAAACCCCCGGCGCGGCTTTCCCCACCGAGCATATCTGGATAATGGCTCAACTGCCCGTCAGCGAGACCACACCATAAGGAGAAACATCCTATGCCGCACTCACCCGATGCCTTGACCAACGTCGATTTGGCTGAAATCTTCGAACGAATCGCGAACCTGATGGAAATCAAAGGTGAGTTGGTCTTCAAGGTCCGCGCCTACCAGCGCGCCGCCGAAAGCTTGCGCGACCTGCCTGAAGAAGCCGCCGCCATCAATGCCCGCGGCGAACTTCCCAACGTCCCCGGCATTGGCAAAGCGATCACCGAAAAGATCCAGGAACTGCTCACCACCGGCAAACTGGAGTTCCTTAGCCGTCTGGAAGAAGAAGTTCCACCATCGCTGCTCGATCTGCTGCGCGTTTCAGGCGTAGGGCCCAAAAAAGTGGCCTTATTCTGGAAAGAAGTCGGAGTTTTAACCCTTGCCGACCTGGAAGCCGCCGCGAAAGCGGGAAAGCTTTCCACGTTGCCGGGCATGGGCGCGAAAACGGAGGCAAACATTCTGGCAGGCATCGCCAGCCTGGCGGCACGCGGATCGCGCATGTCGTTAGGCAAAGCCTATACCGCCGGGCAGCGTTGGCTGGGCTGGTTGCGAGAATTTCCGGGTGTGCAGCGCGCCGAGGCTGCTGGCAGCCTGCGCCGATTCAAAGAAACCGTTGGCGACCTGGACCTGGTGGTTGCCTGCGCCGACTCGGCGGCCTTAATGGCCGCGTTCACCAGCCACCCTCAGGTGGCGCGTGTACTGGGCCAGGGCGAGAACAAATCCAGCGTCGAGTTGAACGACGGCTTGCGCATTCAACTGTGGGCTCAACCAGCCGAATCCTTTGGAGCGCTGTGGATGTACGCCACCGGGTCCAAAGATCACAACGTTCGCCTGCGCGAACTGGCCCAACGCCGAAAATTGTCGCTCTCGGAGCGCGGCCTGACCGATGAAACCGGCAACCTGCTGCGCTACCCCAATGAAGAGGAAGTCTATGCTGTCCTCGGCCTGGATTGGGTGCCGCCCGAATTGCGGGAAGACCGTGGCGAGATCGACGCTGCCCTCAACCACCGCCTGCCCCGCCTGATTGAAACCGCCGACCTGCGCGCCGAGCTGCACTCTCATTCAACCTGGAGTGACGGCCTGCTCAGCATCGAAGAAATGGCCCTGGCTGCCATCCAGCGCGGGCACAAGGTTCTGGCTGTCACCGACCATTCCAGCTATCTAGGCATCACCCGTGGAATGAAACCCGAAGACCTGCCCCGCCAACGCGCCGAGATCGAGGCCGCCCGTCAGCGCCTGGGTAATCGCATCCTCATCCTGCATGGGGCCGAAGTGGATATCCGCGCCGACGGCGTGCTCGATTATCCAGATGAAGCCCTGGACCAACTGGACATCGTCATCGCCTCGCTGCACGCCTCTTTGCGTCAGCCTCGCGAGCAAATCACCGAGCGCCTGCTCAACGCCATCCGCAATCCACGCGTCGATATCATTGCTCACCCCACGGGGCGGCTGCTACCCGATCGGGCTGGGGCCGACCTGGATTGGCAGGCGGTCTATCAAGCAGCGCAAGAGCACGGCACGGCGCTGGAAATCAACGCCGCCCCCCAGCGCCTGGACACCGACGACATTCATACGCGCCACGCCGCCTCGTTGGGCATCCCCATCACCATCAACACCGATGCCCATTCTGCCGCCGATTTAGACCAGGCTTTTTACGGCGTGTCGGTAGCCCGCCGCGCCGGTTTAGAAAAAGAAGCCGTCATCAATACCTGGGAACCAGACAGAATTACAGCCTGGTTGAAGGGGCGCTGAGAGTCCCCTGCCCGTTCCCTGCCCTACTCCATCGGCGCAAAGAAAACCTGGTTTCCAAAGGCCAGGAAGGCTCGTCGGTTGGACGTGACCACAAAGGCCGTCGGGGCGCTTTCGGGCAGCGTGCTGCTCAGGCGAGGATGAGGGCGGAACTGGCGCTGCAAGTTGAGCTTGCGTTGGCTGAATTGATAGATCGAGTTGTTCTGTGTGTCCAGCGCGTATACCGACGGGTCGGGCGGTTCGGTGACCTGAATCCTGACCAGGCTGGTATCGGCAAACGTCAGCGGAGAGCTTTCCCGCCCGGCGCGGGTGTCGCCAAACGGAGTCGGCTCAAAGCAGTCGGTGTTCTCGCCGTCCGACCGGCAGGTCGTCATGGTCCCATCTTCATTCAATAGATACAGGTAATCTTCGTACAGAACCATGTCGGCCACATCATTCAGATTAGGAACGCTCCCTGTGAAGTAAAGGTGCGGCAGGTCGAGGAAGACCAGATCATCATCACCAGGATCGAAGCGCCACACCCGATTCACCGCCGGGTCCAGCACATATATACTTTCTTGAGAGTAGCTCATCGCCTGAATGCTGCCCCAATTTGTCTCCGGAACCGGCAGGGCCATGCTGTCAAAGCCAGCCACATTCGGTGAGCACAGCACCAGGTTGCCGCCCCCATCGATGCCCATCACTGCCGCCGAAGAGGCGTTTCCGGGAGATAGGGTCACAAAATCAACCAGGGGACCGATGACCGTCCCCCCCGCTTGCCCGGGACCGCATACAAATGTGCTGTCAAAGGTGTAATTTTGGCCCGAGCGCATCAGGCGCAAGATCCGGCCCTGAGCCGAATCCAACATATATACATCCGTAAGATACACCGCCATCTGGGTAATTCTGGCATCCGCGGGAATGTCGCCCTGTGCCACGGGCCGGTAGGCCAGGCGAGTGATCACATCCGCCTCGTCAATTTTGGCCTGCACCTGGTCGAACAGCGCGTCGGCCTCCGCCGAACTCCCGTACTCTTCGGCCTTATCCAGCCAGTACAGGGTCTGGTTCCAATCTTCCCGGCGCAATCCCAGATCTTCCTTATTATTGGATTGTTCAAAGAAATACTGCGCCGACTGCACGTATAACTGGTGTTGTTCGCCGCGTCCACGTTGGTAATACACGGTCATGGCTACGGCCACAATGACCAGCGGGATCATAATGGCCACAAACAGCATGTTTCCAGGCGACACATTCAAGCCGCGCTCCGGATCACCCGGCATGGCCCGTTCGAACAGCCGCTCCAATCCCCGGCTAATCGCATTCCCAGCCTTGCGCATCTTGCCAATGCCATCCACCGCCGCGCGAGCCGCCGCGGCCGCCGCCGGAGAAGGGCCTTCAAACTCTGGCTCTTCTTCCACCGGTCGCGCCGGGCGGGGTGTCTCAACCTTAACGGGTTGTGGTTGTACGGGAGGCGGAGCGGGCTGAGCTACAACCGCCGGTGGGGTGGTTCCAACGGGGGGCTCCTGCGCCTCCGGAGGCTCCGCCACCGCGATCTTCCCGCTCAAATACACACCCTCCGCCGCCGGGCTGTAGCCAACCGAGGCCGCCGAAACAGCCCCAGCCGGAGAAACAACCTGAATTTCACCTTTGCCTGTGCCCAAGCGCGCCAACCCACCCTGCATGTCCAGAGCTTCCCCGGTCAACCGGCGAGCCAAATCCTCAACCGTCATTTCCCACCCGGCTTCGGGCAAACCGCTCACTTCTTCCGCGGTCCAAACCAAAGTGTCTCCAGCGGCCAATTCCACCTGGAAGTAGCGCAGGCTGACCACCTTGGCCACCCCCATCCCCCGGCCCATCCCCTCCGCGTCGTGAAAATGATCCACCCCCGTCTCGCTCAACCGGTAGGTATGAACGGGGCCGCCTTGCGCCAGAAACAACCGCCCACCGTGGATCACCGCCAGGCTAATCAGGCCGATCATCTGTCCGCCCGTGCGCGCACTGCGCACGTTGCGCGCCAGTAGAAAATCGTTCAGGCGTTCCGCCATCGCGCGCATTCCCGCCGTCACCGAGCCATTCGACGTGAAGTAGGTCTCTGTTAGACGATTCAACATTTCGCGCTGCGCATTTGCCGCCAGGGGCATGCTCCCTGCCTGGCTGAAGAAAAGGATCACCTGATCCTGGCCGCGCAACCGGGCCGATTTTCGCGGCGCGTTGGCAGCCAAAAACCCAGGGAAATCAGGGCGAGTCTGTCCGGCTTCGAGCAAAATGGGATAGGCGGTAATATTGAACAAGGCGGAGCATTTCCTGAACAAAAAAATTGACCGAATATCAGTCAGGTTGCAATTATTATACCTGTAATTGCCCCCAGGCCGCCAAGATTAAAGCCTCTCAGGCGTTGCCGTGGTGAGGTCCATTGACCCGATTGGAGTTTGCCAGCCATTCGCGCAGCAACCCCATGTTTCTTACAATCACCTTACAGCATCCTTACAACCCCTACAAAGTAGACACCAAAAATAATACAATAACGTTGCATCTATTTAAAGCCTCCTATGCTTCTCTTGACAGAATATCCTATCGCAGCTATCTTATAGATGAGGGGAATTTGCTTGAACAGGATTTTTCTTTATGCAACGGTTGGAATCTTTCCAAAATCATCCTTCATCCAATCGGCGCAGCTCCAACGGACAATCGTTCTTAGAGCTGGCGCTTGTGCTGCCCATCCTGATTCTGATTCTACTGGGGCTGGTGGAAATTGCTCTGTATATCGGACGGTATCTCGACGCGATTGACCTGACGCGCGAAGCCGCTCGTTTTGCATCGGTGCGCGACCCGTTTGCGACCACGGCTGCATCAGATGAAAACTGCTCCACCGCTCAAGCATTTGATTTTTATTACGACGCAGCCTGCATTTTTTCTCCCCCCCAAAGTAATGCCTGCACGGATGTCAACGATCCTTTCTGCAACGGCTTGAATGCTTACATTCAACTGAACCCCGCCACCGATGATGTGGTTATTTCGGTGTTTACGGTTGAAGGAGCCAATTTGGTGTCCGATGTTCACCCTCAATCGGGCAACGGAAGCGATTCCGCTACGGATGAAGGCGGTGAAACCACCTATTTCTGGGCGCTCTCCAACACCAATTGGGGCGGCGGCCCAGACACCAACAACTGGGCAAAGAATTGTGAAGGCGAGGTCGTAAGAGACCATCCTTATTACACGCTTACCCACATTCAACAAATCGTTAATCCCTCTGCTTATGGTTCCACGCGCGCTGCCGCGCCTGCCAGCAAAGGGTTTGTCTCCGTAGAAGTATATTACTGCTACGACCAGGTTCTCGGTATCCCCATCTTTACTCTGTTTGTGCCCGACCCCATGATGATCCATGCATACACTATTATGCCTCTTCCAGCTGCTGCGCCAACGCCAACACCCAAGCCCTGATGCTCGCTTACCCCGCTCCCGCGGGCAAGTGATTGTCATCTTCGCCGTCTCGTTGGTAGTTCTATTACTATTTGTCGGCCTGGCCCTTGATGCAGGAGCGGTCTACGTCTCTTATGGCCAGCTCAAGCGCGCAGTCGACTCTGCTGCCGTTTCGGCTGCCACCAACTTCAAGCGCAATAAAACGCTTGCGGAAATGGAAAACGCGGTCCTCGAGACGCTGGTGTTGCACAACGTGAATACCGACCCGGCCCTGCTCAACCTCGAAGTTCGCGTCTGCGACGAAGACGCCGACGGAATCCGCGACACTTCACTGGCTACTGACGAGCCCCAATTCTTTGCTTCCTGCCCCGACACCACGCGCGATTCGCCTCGAAAACTGGTTTGGGTCGAAGCCCAACAACGCACTCCCTTGTATTTTCTTTCTCTCATTGGGTTCAACTACGTCACCCTGAACACTCACGCCACCGCAGAAGCCGCGGCGGTCGATCTGGTGCTGGTCATTGACATCTCCGAATCCATGGTTCAAGAATGTCAGACGTACATCGCTGGTCTGTGCGTAGCCTGGAAATCGCCCGGTTACACCTCATCGGCAGCAGCCGATTACGATCCCCAAGCCGTGGGGAACTGCAACCACAACAACCTCAACCAATGCCATCCTTTGAGAGAAGCCAAGGACGCTGCCATGGATCTGGTTGGCAGTCTATATGAAGGATATGACCGGGTTTCAGTAATCACCTTTGATTCCAAGGCGAATGTCCGGATACCGCTCTCTTCGGGTGACCTGACCAGCGCCAACAAAACCGCTATTCTTGGCAACATCAACTCCATTGCCCCGCATGACGATGCCCCATTCAATCGCTTGTGGTACGATTGGCGCGGCGTCGTCAATCCTGCTTACCCAGACGACCGTGATGGGGATGGTTCGGACACGGATCTTGCCAAACCTTGTGATTATGCTACCAACGGTTGGTGGGACAACGGCGAGCCTTGCGACCTGGACGGGATGTATGACGCGTTCAACTGGGACGAAGACACCGAGGAAATATTCACACCCGCGGACCAAACCATCGCCGAACAATGGAACTTTGATCGAGGCGAAGATGGTCGCTTTTCCCTGGTATCTACCTGCACGGGCTGCGGCATTCGCGCGGCCGCCAATCAATTAAAACAAAACGGGCGTCCGGGCGCCGTTTGGGTCATCATTTTCCTCTCTGATGGCGCAGCCAACATGAGCGACACGCCATTAACCGCGGGAACACTCATTCCCGATGCCTATCCCAATGGCTTCTGCACAGAACGGTTCTGGTCGAGTAACTGCTTCGACACACAACTCACACCGCGTTACTGCATCGATGAAACAGCGGACACTTGTCCCCCACATTCGATTTACGAGGTTCGCAACCGGCTGACCTCCCATTACTCCGTGTACGATTACGCGCTCGACATGATCGATGAAGCCGCGCTCACGATCGTGCGTTCATATAATACGACTGACCCCGACTACAATCCTGACGAACCGATCGGCAATGATATCGCCATTTATTCTATTGGTCTGGGCGATGCCATCTCGTATGGCGAGCCGCTGCTGCGGTACATGGCCGCGGTTGGAGACGATGGCGACAGGAACACCGATCCCTGTGACGGTATTCCGGCAAAGAGATCTTGTGGAAATTATTATTATGCCGCCACTGGCGACGATTTGCTGCCCGTCTTTGAAGATATCGCCAGCCGCATTTATACTCGGATCACGCAATAATGAGGTTGATTATGCAGCACCCAGCTTTTCTGCGCAAACCCCGTCAAAAAGCCCAGGGCCTCCTGGAATTTGCTCTGGCGCTACCCTTTCTCCTGCTCCTCGTCTTCGGCATCATCGAATTTGGCCGTCTCCTGCAAGCCTGGCTAGCGCTTGAAAACGGGGCCCGTTTTGGGGTCCGCTATGCCATCACGGGTGAATATGACCCCCGTTACTGCAATCAAGCCGCTGCTGCGGTCGCTTCTTCTTTTGGTTTAACCACAGATCAAATGATCGCCGAGGATCAGTTGGACGGCAACCTGGACTGCCGCGTGCCATCCAATCACACCCCGGCCATTACCGACTGGGAAGAAAAGAACTACGCCCTCCAAGACTGGGCCCGCCTGCCTTCCATTCGCGACACCGCCATGGCGGGCGCCACCGGCATTGCCTGGGACGCGACCTCCACCGGTGACTACCTTGCTTTCCTCTCCAACCCCAGCAGCACCTTTGCGCAAACCAACCGCGGCAACCCTTCCTTGCCTGGCTACCTGGACGTGATGATTTGTTCCAGCCGTGGTGATCAGTCCAGCTACTTCCGTCTGGATGATGTGCCTCATTACTACGATAATATCGCGGATCAGGCCCACCGCTACCCAATGGTTTGCCAAAAAGCCAACTCGACGAATCACAATATCCTTGCCTTCACCGATGACGCCGGCGGTCCAGGCGACCGGGTTCGCGTAACGCTCACCTATCGTCACCCGCTCATCACGCCTTTCTTGAGCACTTGGTGGCCAACCCTACGCCTCTCCTCGCAACGCGAGGGCCTGGTCGAAAAATTCCGCAACTCCCGCGTCACCGGCTTGACCGGCGGCATGGCCTTTGCCCCCACGAACACCTACACCCCCGTTCCAACGAACACCTTTACCAACACCAACACCTTTACCCCAACACCCACCGAGTTCTTGTGCTCAGATACGTCTGGCATCTTGTGGGAACGCTGGGACAACATCACCCCTGTGCCAAATGCCAACAGCGTTCAAAGCATCTTTAACGACCCTCGATATCCCTGGTACGCAGATAGTTCTGGCATCCAAGGCAATTTCTATTCCACGCAGACCAGCCCTAGTGCAAGCAACTATGGTGTCCGTTTCCGCGGTTTGGTTTGTCCGCCCTACACAGCTTATTATAAGTTCTGGGTTTCCAGCGATGATAACAGCGTGCTTAACTTAAATCCCTTCGGCAGTGATCCGAGCGGCGCGATAAAAATCGCCGAAAACACCAGTTGGAATAATCTGCTCGTTTTCCCATCCTCTCAAAGTTCTCCCGATATATACCTGGTCGCTGGTCGACAGTATTACATTGAGCTTTTCTTCAAGGAAGGTTCGGGCGGCGACCATTCGGCAGTGGCCTGGACATGGAGCGGAGAAGGCATTCCGGAACAACCCGCGCCTACGGTCATCCCGCAGAAAAACCTTTACCCCGTGGTCCGCGAAACCGTTCCTCCCGAAATCCTGTGCGCCGATACCGGCGGCCCCCTGCGCGAATATTGGACGCGGCTCAACCTATTGAGCACCCCGGTCAGCAGTTTTAACGACCTCTCGACCAAAATCGCCGGAAACCCGCCCACTATTGCACCGCAAGGCAACAGTTATCCCGGAAATTTCGTCGGCCCATCCAACTGGGACAACAATTACGGTCAGCGTTTCCGCGCGTATCTCTGCCCGCCGCGAGACGGAAATTACACATTCTGGATCGCCAGCGATGATGATAGCGCTTTATTCTTGAGCTCCAATGAGAATCCTGCGCTAAAAACCCGCATTGCCTTTGTTTCGGGCTCCGTTGGCAGCCAGGCTTGGGGTAGTAAAACCAGCCAGAAGTCCGGCCAGGTATATCTGGAAGGCGGCGAACGCTATTTCATCGAAGCGGTGCACCGGGAAGGCAGCGGATCGGACCACATTGCGGTCGCTTGGACCGGGCCGTTTATGGCCGCTACACCTCAGGTCATTCAAGAACGGTACCTGATACCCTATACCCCGGTTGCTACGGCTACCCCGGCCACTGTCGCCAATTGCAACGCGCTTCAGGTCCGTGTGGATAGCAGAGGCACTCCAGCCACAGACGTTACTTATCTGCATAACACGTACATCGATTTGTACCTGAAGAACACC
Source organism: uncultured Anaerolinea sp. (assembly GCA_964403875.1). Taxonomy (GTDB): domain Bacteria; phylum Chloroflexota; class Anaerolineae; order Anaerolineales; family Anaerolineaceae; genus Anaerolinea. Next base: position 18,002 of record CAYOHX010000022.1, read on the forward strand.
AGCCTGGACTACACCATCAAATTACTGGGAATGGCTGGAAGCTACGTTGACGAATATCACCGGGTTGACGCCAACCCGCCCTCCATGGTGTTGAACAGTTACACATGGGATCAGAATGGTCCTGGGACAACCAACAATAAAGATGCTGTCACCATGCAATCAACCAACCTGGGCCTTGGAACTGCTCTTTTCAATTGGGCTCACGATCCCTTCCCAACGCCAGGGACTATGGATCTCAATGCCTATGGAAATTTGCGCCTCCTCTGGAACCGGAACTTCAGGGTGAGTAACCAATTCAATGCCTTCGATAACTATATCTCGAATATCTTCTCCGGTTACCAAAAGGAATCCAATTACTTCCATGGGGATGATTTTGAATTGACCCTGCATTACCAGGTTGGCACCTTGGATTGTCACCTGGATGTTACCGGCGCTCCTGGTCCAGTCGTTACGGTGTCACGCCTGAATGGAACCGCCAACCGCTTCAACCTGCAAGCCAATGTCACCGCTTCGGAAGATTGGTACCGGACCGTTCGGGAAGTTCACTTCACCGTTTACAACAGCAGCAATGTGGCTGTGCACCACGAAGTCGATACGTCCGCGCCTTATTGCCTCTTTGGCCGTGACGCGACTGGCGCCTGTCCGACCAACATGACCAGCTTTGCCTGGAATCGGGGCACAACCACAACGGATGACGATATCGCCGTCACCGCGGGGACCTACACGGTCTATGTGGTCGCTGCCGACACCGGGTTTAGCACCAGCAACGATGGTAACAACCTGACGGGTTCATACGCCACACGGGTCGAGTATGAGCTGAGACTTACAAATAGCCTGCCGACTGCCACCACCACGATGACGCCCACCTTCACGTTGACGGCTACACGGACCTTATCCCCAACGGCCACATTAACCGCCACGCGCACGATGACGCCTTCCAATACGCCCACGGCCACGAGCACCTTCACCCCAAGCAACACACCCACGATCACCCCATCGAGAAACGTCACGTCAACCTTTACACCCACACCCACGCCAACGAACACGCGCACTCCCCGCCCAACGGCCTGCCCACCGGAGGATCCTAACTGTCTTCCGACCGCTACACCATAAGAAACTCCACAAAATCACATGGAGGGGCGGTTGTTCACAGGTTAATACCCTGAACAACCGCCCCGATACGGTATAATAGGGTTTGTCGGGAGCCTTCCACTGTAATTCCCAGACAGCTTATCATATAGATAAGGATGATCGTTTGTTTCGCGATATCAGGGGGCGTTTATTCGATTCGCGGCAACCAAAAGCTAATCGCTTCTCAATGACACGAAAAGCCTCCCGCTGTATAATAGGTTTAGTTGCATATCAAGTCTGCAATTTCCAAGAGGTTTCGTATGAAGCGACCTGCTTTCCTGCAAAAACTCAATCCCAAGGCTCAGGGATTAATTGAGTTTGCCCTGGCGCTGCCAATATTGCTGCTCCTCATTTTTGGCATCATCGAGTTTGGTCGCTTGCTTCAAGCCTGGTTGGCTCTGCAAAACGGAGCCCGATTCGGGGTCCGGTATGCGATTACTGGGGAGTACAACCCTGAATATTGCGATGAGGCCGCCGCTTTAATTGCCCCCTCCTTTGGCTTGACCACCGCGGAGTTGATCGCTGAGGATCAGCAAGACGGCAACCTGGATTGCCGCGTTCCCCATACGTCACCACTGATCAACAAGTGGGAGGAGAAGTCCATCGCCTTGCAAGATTGGGCCCGGTTGCCTTCCATTCGCGACACCAGCATGGCCGGCGCGACCGGAATTAGCTGGCGGGCGCTTTCTACCGGTGATTATGTGGCTTTCTTGTTGAACCCCAGCAACACCTTTGTTCAAACGAATCGGGGCAACCCCGCTTTACCCGGCTATCTGGACATCATGGTCTGTTCCAGTCGCAACGATCAATCTGTCTACTTCCGTCTGGATGATGACCCGCATTATTATGACAATATCGCGGACAGCATGCACCAGTTCCCGATGGTTTGCCAGAAAGCAAATTCGTCCGATCACACCGTCGTCGCTTACACGGATGACGCCGGCGGCCCTGGTGACCGGGTTCGTGTAACACTCACCTACCGCCATCCGCTCATCACACCTTTCCTAAGCTCCTGGTGGCCCACTTTACGACTGGCAGCCCAGCGCGAGGGTTTGGTGGAAAAATTCCGCACTTCCCGCGTCACCGGCTTGACCGGGGGTATGGCCTTTGCCCCCACCTTCACATTTACGCCCACCGAAACCCCCACGGCCACGGCGACGCCCACGGCTTACGTGTGTGATGGGGCCGAGGGCATCCTTTGGGAGCGCTGGGAAAATGTTACCCCGGTTCCCAATGCAAACAGCGTGCAAAGCCTGCTGTCCGATTCCCGCTACCCCTGGTTTGCCGACAGCTCAGGAATTCAACCTGATTTCTATGTGCCCCAAAGCGCTCCCAACCGCTCGAATTTCGGAGAGCGTTGGCGCGGTTTCGTTTGCCCGCCGTACACCGGTAATTACAAGTTTTGGATATCCAGTGATGACAACAGCGTCCTGTTATTTAATCCCGCCGGCGAAGATCCCGCCGCCGCTGTGCAAATTGCCGAAAACACCGGGTACACGGAAGAAGTAGATTTCCAGGTTGAGCAAAGCTCATTGGAGTTCTCCCTGATCGCAGGCCGCCGCTACTACATCGAACTTCTTTTCAAAGAAGGCAACGGCGATGATCACGCGGCGGTGGGTTGGACCTGGCGCGCCGATGGTGTCCCGCAGCAACCAATGCCAACGATTGTTCCTCAACAGAACCTCTATCCAGTGGTCCGCGAAACAATCCCCCCTGAAATACTGTGCTCCGATGGAGCCGGCCCGCTGCGCGAATACTGGCTAAATTTATCTCGCCGAAGCACCCCGGTCTGGTCTATCCTGGACCTGGCCACCCAGGTGGCAGGCACACCCGAAGCCTTTGCCCCATCGGGCAACAGCCTTCCAGGAGATTTCATCGGCCCGGTCAATTGGGACGATAATTATGGACAACGCTTTCGAGCGTTTCTCTGCCCGCCTCGCACTGGCTTCTACAAATTCTGGATCGCCAGCGATGATGAAAGCGTGCTCTTCCTCAGCTCCGACAATGCTCCGACCAACAAAACACCGATCGCTTACGTCTCCGGTTGGACCGACCCGCAACAATGGAACAAACTCGACGGGCAACGTTCAGTGGATATCTACTTGGAAGGTGGGCGGCGATACTATATCGAGACGTTGCATCGCGAAGGATACTACGGAGACAACATGGCTGTGGCCTGGACTGGCCCCTTCATGAACGCTACCCCTCAGGTAATCGAGCAGCGCTATTTAGACCCCTATACACCCGCCGCCACGGCCACTCCGGTGACCCCACCCCGCTGCGATTTGCTCCAGGCTCGTGTGGACAGTCAGGGCAATCCCGCTCCCGACCGGACCTATCTGCAGTCCAATTATATCGACTTATACTTGCGTAACCGAAGCGTGGATTATCCAATCGAACTGATCGGCATGACCGGCAGCTATATCGACAATTATCACCGCGCCGGCGCAACCCGCCCATCCCTATCCCTGAGTAATTACACCTGGGTTCCCAATTCGAGCAATTTCCCCTCGGTCACGCTATTTTCGACGAATATGGCCTTAACCAACCCCATTCAGACCTGGAACCACAATCCATTCACTACAGTGGGCGTCATTTCCAGGTCCGGGGACGGCAACTTGCGGATCAATTGGAATATGAACTTTGCGGTTGACAACGGTTTCAGCAATTATAACTACATCACCCGCACCTTCGGAAGTTACCAGGCTTCTTCGAATTACTTCCACGGCGATGATTTTGCATTCACCTTACATTATCGCGTGGGCGGCCTGGATTGCACCCTGGATGCCACGGGCGTGGCTGGCCCGGTTATCGACGTTCAGCCGCTCAATGGCGACAACGGTCGATTCAACCTGCAAGCCAACGTCACCACCTCTACAGCCTGGTATCGCCGGACTCGCGAAGTTCATTTCGCTGTGTACCGCAATAACACCCTCGTACACACAGAAGTGGATATCACCGCTCCCTACTGTCTCTTCGGCAGATCCGAGGCTAATTGCCCCACCAATTTAAATAGTTACCGGTGGAACAATGGAACCCAAGGGCAAAGTGACGATTTACCCATTACGGCGGGCAATTACGTCGTTTACGTCGTGGCGGCGGATACCGGTTTTAGTCTGAGCAACACCTATGATAGCAGTTCCTCTTGGACAGGATCCGGTTCCTATGCCACCCGCGTACTTTACAATCTGGAAGTGCTCCAACCACTGCCCACGCCCACCGCAAGCAATACTCCGGTGACTCCTTCTCCAACCAACACGTTCACCCCCTCCAACACCCCATTGCCCACCTGGACGTTCTCCCCAACCGCTACCCAGACTTTCACGCCAACCACGAATCCCTTCATCACCCCTACGCTGACCTTTACAGCCACCAACACCCCAACCGGTACCCAGCGACCGACGGCCTGTCCTCCCGAGAATCCAGACTGTCTACACACACCAACGCCATAGTTGGGTCGGCAACCAAGGCGGGAACCATTGAGAATCACAATAGAAAAACCTGCGCCCTGGCGGGTGAAGGCAGTTTCGCCGCTCGCATTATAATAAATCCATGCGAACGGCCTCTCGCCTGAATATCTGGTTTCTTTTTGCAATGGCTGCTGGGATCTACCTGGCGTGGCTGCTCCTGGTTTCAGCCGACATAGATACCCGCCAGTGGTCTATTCGGCTGCCAGTAATCATGACCAGCCTGGCCGCCCTGGCGATGTCCCTACGCGCCTGGCGCAGCTCAGTGGATGAAAAAATCCGGCAAACCTGGGCCTGGCTGACGGCCGCAATCTGTCTTTGGACTGTCTCAGACATCACTGCATTCGCGGTCGCGTTGATTGCACCAGCCCAGACTCGCCCATTCGGCGCTCCCGAATTACTCTCTTTGTCTGCAAACTGCGTCCTGTTCGCCATTCCTTGGATCGCCCCGCGCGGCTTTCCTCGCCGGTTGGGCAAGTTGCGTCTGCTCCTCGATGTCTTCATTACCATCGCGGCAATCGCAACGTTGGATTGGCTGCTAATTTCCCCGCTCCTGTCTTTCAGCACAGCCAGCATTCTACCGGTCCTGGACGCGCTGCTCCAACTAACCATGATCACCTGGTTCTTGATCATCGAACCCGGAAAACAAACCTCCTTGCCGGGTTGGTTGGCCTTCGCTGTCAGTGCCTTTCTGGCCTCCGATCTGGTCATCGCGCGAATGTCCGTCCTTCCTCAGATTGAGTTAAATCCTTTGACCAACCTCGGTTGGCTCATCGGCGACCTCATCTTGCTCCTGGCAGCCTGGCTGCAATCTTCTCCCCAAGGGCGTCCCACCCTTTTCCGCAACCCCCGCGCTGCTTCGCACAACGCCCAGTCCCTCATGCCCTTTATCGCGCTGTCCATTTTGGGCTGGTACATACTCCTGGTTTGGCAGCTTAGAGACCAGGTCCCCGTTTTTGGTCTGTGGATGCTCATAGCGCTTACCTTTGCATTTTTAACGCGCCTCAGCCTCATCGCAGGCGAAGTTGAGTTCGAACAATACGCCCGGCTCGTCCATAGTATTGCCGAACCTACTTTTGTTTGCACACAGGAAGGCGAACTGGTCCTGGTCAACCCTGCTCTCCTCAAGATCACGGGGAACGTTGAAAAAACCAATCTCTTGGGCTCATCCCTCCAGCAGCTCATCCGGCCTTCCAACCGGGCCGGGGAAATCATTTCCGAAGCACTTTCAGGCGCCTGGGATGGAGAAGTGTCCTTGCTGCGTTACGATGGAAGTTGGATACCGGTATTTCTTTCTCTACGCATCCTCTCCAGGCCTGAGGAGCGGTTGGCCCTGGCCGGCAGCGCCCACGATCTCACAGAAATCAAGCGCGGTCAGGCGGCCTTGCAGCAAGCCTATGAACAACTCGCTTCCGCTCACCTTCAGCTCGAAGTTCTCAACGAGGATCTGGAACAACGCGTCCAGGAAAAGACCGCCAGCCTGGGCGAGGCATATGCGCAACTGGAAGTGCAAAATCTGGCGCTTCAAAACCTCGACCGGCTGAAGTCCGATTTCGTCACCCTGGTTTCTCACGATTTGCGCGCGCCGTTAACGAACATCAATGGCGGGCTTGAACTTGTCTTGTCGCGCTCGAGCAGGCTCTCTGGTAATACCCGCCAGATTCTCTCACTCGTCCAAACGGAGATCACCCGCCTGACACGTTTTATTGAAACAATCCTGGATATATCAGCGCTCGACGCAGGGCGGATGCCCCTGCACCCCTTCCCCACAGCCATCGCTCCGTTAATTGAGGGTCTCCAACGGAATGTAACCCATCTCATTGGGTCTGAACGAATTGCCTGGAATATCCCCGCCGGGCTGCCCTTGTTCATCGCTGACAGCCAGGCCTTGTTTAGTGTGTTGTTCCATCTGGTTGACAACGCTCTAAAATACGCTCCTGAAGGAGCCATTGAAATTTCCGCCGGTGTAACGGGGGATCAGGGCTGGATTTCTGTAACCGATGAAGGCGAGGGCATACCCGAACAAGACCTCCCTCTGCTCTTTACTCGTTTTTTTCGCTCTCACAGCGGCGATGCGCAAACTGTTTATGGTCACGGTCTGGGTTTGTATATAGTTCAGCGCCTACTCGAGGCAATGGATGGTAAAATTGAGGTATCCAACCGCCCGATCAGAGGCGCTTGTTTTACTTGCTGGCTACCGATTGAAGCGAATGCAAACACCGAAACAGACACACCTGGTTAACAGCACCATTTTGTTGGTCGATGACGACCCTACCCTGCTCCGCTTTCTCAAGGATTACTTGAAGGGCGAAGGCTATTCTGTTTTCACTGCCTCCAGTGGAAAAGACGCGCTTCACTTCTTGAAGACCAAGTACGCGGACCTGGTGGTATTAGATGTGATGATGCCTGTCATGGACGGGTGGGAAACATGCGCCAGGCTGCGTGAGATGGCCAGCACACCGGTCATTTTTTTGACGGCGAAAACCACCGAACAAGACAAGATCCGCGGATTCCAACTCGGCGTTGATGATTATGTTACCAAACCTTTCAGCTTTGCCGAACTGAGCGCGCGCATTCAAGCCATCCTCGCGCGCACGCAAGGCTCTTTGAGACAGCAAGAACGTCGCCGGTTGACCCACGGAGATATTATTCTAGACCTGGACAAGCGTGAAGCGCAGCTTCGAGGCAAGAAAATCCTCCTCACCCCCACCGAATTCCGGTTGATGGAATGCCTGATGCGCAACCGGGGTCGAGCGGTCCCCGAAGAAGAGCTGGTCCGTCAAATTTGGGGAAACTTCGAACTCCAAGGGGGCACCGCCGTCCGCCGTTATATCTGGCTGCTGCGCCAAAAATTTGAAGAAGACCCTACCACCCCGCGCCTCATCTACACCGTTCGCGGGTACGGCTACCGCCTGGGGGGCACGACCGGCGCGCTCCCGCCATTACCTGGGACCACATCATAAACCTTACGGAGATTCATGGAACTCAAACTACACTCAAGTTTCCCAGTCGATCTGGATGCTGAATGGCTGGCATTGCTCCAGACAAATCACATCCACGTGCCTTTCTTGCGCCCCGATTACCTGCGCATGTGGTGGGAAAACCGCGGCGGAGGCGAATGGCCTGCCGAATGTACCCTGGCCCTCGTCACGGCGCATGAGAACGGCCGCCTGATTGGGGTGGCCCCGCTCTTTCATGCGCCCAGCCATCAAGGCCAACCTCGCTTGATGCTGGTCGGCAGTGTGGAAATCACCGACTACCTGGATTTTGTGGTTGCGCCAGGCCGCCTGGAAGATTTCACCGCCGCTTTGCTGCCTTTCTTAAGACAAGCCGGGCTGCCCGCCTGGAACAACCTTGACCTATATAATGTATTTGATGACTCGCCCCTACTCGCCGCGTTGGAAAGGGCCGCTCAAAGCCAGGGCTGGGCATACCACGCCGAACACGCCTATCACTGCCCGCACATTCAACTCCCCGGTGATTGGGAAACTTACCTGGCTGGTATCGATAAGAAACAGCGCCACGAAATCCGCCGCAAAATGCGCCGCCTGGAAGCTGCCGAAGTGCCCAGCCGATGGTACCTGGTGGAAGACCCCGCCACGTTGGAGAGCGAAATCGATGCTTTCATGGACCTGATGGATCAGGACGACGAGAAAGCCCGCTTCCTCACCCCGCCCATGCGCGCCTTTTGGCGGGACGTGGTGCGTTGGGCTTTTCAAAACCAGTGTCTACACATGGCCTTTCTAGAAATCGACGGTCAAAAAGCAGCCGCTTACCTGGCTTTCGATTATCTCAATCATTTATGGGTCTACAATTCAGGCATCAGCCGCGCTCATTGGGAATATTCTCCAGGGTGGGTTTTGTTAGGCTACCAGCTCCAGTGGGCGAACGAGCAGCACAAGGCCACTTTTGACTTCATGCGCGGCGACGAAGAGTACAAATACCGCTTTGGCGGCGTGGACCGCAACTTGCTGCGTGTCACCCTGACTCCTGCGTAAAATCCAACCAACCCCATCGGGTATTCCCCATTCCAGATGGCAATCGACTCGCGGTAAAGAGAGCTTCTCCACCTCTACTTTGAGCAGTTACCAAAAACAATGGGCCCGGCTTGCGTCGGGCCCATTGTTTTTGGTGGCTTGTTACTGATCAGCCCTTTGGTGAAAGAGGCCGAATTTGATTCGGGGCTTTTCTACCATAGCCTGAGTAGTTACGGTGGCTTTATGGTTCGGCCTAACCGTTTACTCTTTTTCTTCCAATTCGTTTAGTAGCGACTCATCCTGGCGAAGGTTTCGCCAACGCACAACCAGGCTTACCAAATACAAGAACATCACCCCAAAAATCACCGCGTGTCCGGCGATCATATAACTTAACGTGTTTGCTGGACCTTCCATGTTTTCCTCCCAATTATGCCGAATGCTGAATACGCAGGCGCTCAACCCGCTCGCCGAGTTGTCCCAAGCGAATGCGGTGCCACAGCAGGCTAATATACACCACGGTGAAGGCGATGAGAGCAACCATGAAAGTGGTAGACATAGCCGGGGTCATGGCAAACGAGCCATCCGCGGTGGGGTCATTTCCACCGATGACCAGGGGATGTATGGTTCGGTAAATCCGAATCGAGAAGAAGGTCAGGGGCACGCTGATGAAGCCGATAATCGCATAAATCGCGCCAAAGCGAGCCCGTTTCTCTGGGTCTTCCACCCCACCGCGCAGCATCAGGTACGCGGCGTACACCAATTCCATGATCGTCGCCGTGGTCAGGCGTGGATCCCAGGTCCACCAGGTATTCCAAATGGGGCGTGCCCAGATCGATCCGGTGGCGATGTTGATCAGCATGAAAACCAGGCCGATCTCAATGGCCCCCAGCCCAACCAGGTCCCAGATGGTCTTGCGAGTAATCAGGTAAGCAATGCCGGCAACCACCGCGGCGCCAAAGCCCAACATGCCCACCCAGCCCGTGGCAACATGGAAATAAAACACCTTCTGCACAGGCCCCATCACCGCTTCAATGGGAGCATAGACAAACACCATGTAGGATGCAAAGGCCAGACCCAGCAAGGCCAGCACATCCACGGCAATCAAAGCTTTCGGCCAGGAGCTAATACCACTCTTCATAGAAAACCCTCCGTGTTATTCTTCGACTACGTACTCAAATACCATGAATGCAATCGCGGTAAAAACCACATCGTACACCAACAGCAAGTTGATCCAGGGTTGGATTTCAGTCATTGGCAAGGTCTGTAAGAATCCGGAACTGGCCTTGACGGCCGCCACCAACACCGGCAAGATCACCGGGAACAGCAGGATGGGCAGCAAGATGTCGCGGGTGCGGGCCTGAACGGCCATTGCCGCCAGCAACGTGCCCACCGCCACATACCCCTCCGCGCCCAACACGATGACCAACAGCAATCCGGGTTGGGCAAACAGATTGATATTATATAAGATGGAATACACTGGCAGTACAATGGCGGCCACCACCAAGATGAACAAGAAGTTCGCCACCGCCTTGCCAAAATATATGGCCGTTCGGTCCACCGGGGCCAACAGCAGCCCATCCAGGCAGCCGCGATCTTTCTCAATCGCCAAAGATCGGTTCAGGCCAATGGTTCCAGCAAACACAAACGTAACCCATAATACCCCTGCCGTCACGTTCAAGCGCTCTTTGATATTGAGTTCAAGGGCAAAGTTAAAAATGAACAACACCAGCAAAGCAAAGACCAACATGGCCGAAAGCAGTTCGCGGCTGCGCAGCTCAGCAGCCAGATCTTTCCAAATGACAGCGCCGAGGGCGCGTAAGTAATTCTTCATTTCGCCCCCTTCGCGCCGTCGGCACGGGCCGCCTCCAAGGACTGGCGATAAAACGCCAACAGCCCATCGCGCGGCATATCCGCCTTCGTGGCGCTGGCCCGGATAGCCCCCCGTGTGAGCACATCGAAGCGCGTGGCCAAATCTTCCACCCTGGCCAGATCATGGGATGTCATCACCACCGTGCGCCCGCGAGCGGCCACCTGGCGTAACACGGCGTCCAGCATCTCGCACGCGTCTTGATCCAACCCTGTGTGCGGCTCATCCAACAACAGAACATCGGGGTCGTGCAGCACAGCCCGCCCAATCGCCAGGCGCTGTTGCATTCCCCGCGAGAAGGTCCGCACCAGGTCCCGCCGCCGCCCGGCCAGGCCCACCAGGTCCAGCGTGTCAGAAATCCGTTGTTCAATCTGGGATACGTCGTACATGCGTCCGTAAAAGCGCAAGTTCTCTTCTGCGGTCAGATCACCGTATAGCAAGGGCATGTGCGAAACCACGCCCAGCCGCAGCCTGACAGAGGCTGCCTGGCGGGGAAGCTCATGCCCGGCTATGCGCACCTGCCCCAGAGTCGGTCCAGATAGGGATGCCAGGATGCGCAGAAAGGTCGTCTTTCCAGCACCGTTGGGGCCAAGTAAAGCGACAAACTCCCCGCTGCGCGCCTCGAAATCCAGGTTGCGCAGCACCACCTTGGGGCCAAAGCGCTTGATGAGGCGGTTCACCTCAATCAAAGGCGCGTCGATCATTCCTTGCTTTCCCCTTTGGCAACCAAATTGCGCAAACGCTCTTTCAAGTCCGCCCGGCGTTCCTGGTAAGCATCCTCGGGCAGATTACCAGCCTGGTAAAGATCATCCAGCGCCAGGATCGCATCCAAAAGCGCATCTTCGCTCTCTTCAGGCTGCGCTTCATCTTCTTCGGGTTCGGCTGCTTTCTCTTCTTGCGCTTTGCGCTGGCGGAACATCCACACGCCGGTACCGATTAAGGCCAGGCCAAAGATGGTCGCGCCAATGGCGATACCCCCAAACGTGTTGGTTTGCTCGTTGCCGTTGGAGACTTTTCCCGAGAGCCGCATATCGAGGCTGCTTCCCGCGGGCAAAGCAGTCCCGGTGTACATATCAAAAGCCACGCCCGACATACTGCGCTGCCCGGCCGGCATCAGTTGGCCGCTGTCTAACTTCACCCCGTCCGGCGGCAGCATGACCACTACGGAATCGACGGTTTGCACAATGGGCAGGGCCAGGTCCAGCCTGCGCTCGTAAGGCATATCGAACGAGAACAGAACCTGGTGCTGGCTGGTCCCCGGCACAATCGGAGTCAGATCACCAAAACCGTTCGCCGTACTCACATATCGGTCACCCAATTCACCACTTTCAAATAATAAGTTGGTCGCGCCCTCGGGCAGCCCAAAAGTCAGCGCGGGCACACCATCGGGAGATGGAACAACCACTTTATCTGAAGTATTGGACACAATGAATAATTCAACCACCTGTACTTTTCCAGCCACGGAAAAGTCAAAGAACACGTGCATGCGGTCCACCTTCAGACCGCTGGCGTCGGTGGAAGTATCGTAGATACTGACTGGCAAATCGGCGACAGCGCCGCTGAGGTCTGCCGCGTGCAAGATATCCGAACCAAACGAATACCCATAGGCATCCACCTGGACCATATAAGCCATTCCATCCGTGACCGCCACATCGGTGAATTCATACACCCCGTCCACGGGGGTTGCTGTTTGAGTGAATGCCTGGGTCATCCCCTCAAATCCATACAGCGTTACGGCAATCTCTGCGGGGAGTGGAGCGCCGCTGGGATTGGAAATGGTTCCGCGAATGGTCAGCGTGGAGCCAGCCGTTTCGGTGGCAGCGCTTGTGGACTCGGGTTGAGCCTGGGGCTCCTCTGCCACTGAAGGGGAGCTTTCAGCGCCGCCAAAAGTCAGTGAACGAACATAGCTCACCACCGCCCAACGCTCGCTCTCGCTAAGCTGATCGGCGAAGGCGGGCATGCTGCCCTTTCCCGCCGCCAGGACGGCTTCGATCTCTTCAGCAGACAACTGCGCCATGCGCTGCTGGTCGGTCAAATCGGGCGTCTGTCCGTCACCGCGTCCATCCGCGCCATGACACTCCGCGCAGGCTGCCGCATAAACGGTTTTTCCCGCCGCCATTTCTTCCGGCGTGGTGCTCAAGCTGTAAACATAGGCCACCACGTCCCAGCGGCTGCGGTCATCCAGGCTGCCCTGAAAGCCCGGCATTAACTTTTCCAGGTTTCCCGTAGTGACAATGCGATACCAGTCGGCGGGGCGCGAAGCCCGCGCCAACTCGGGACTGCCAATTTCGGGCGGCGGCTCGGGCAGGTTACCCGACATGCTTCCGCCTCCCATCCCGTTGGCCCCGTGACAGGGCATACAATTCGGCTCATAGATGGCTTTGCCCGCCGCCGGGTCGGGAGGGATGATCGGGAAGACCGTGCTCACCTCGGCAGGCTGCTGCTCCACGACTGGAGGAGCCGAAGCGCCGGGTGGCGGGGTCACGTCGGCTGCCAGCGACATGCAACCGCTTAGCAGCGCCCCACCTAAAACCAGGAACAGCAAAATCGGGATAGCTCGAAGTTTCATGGCCTACCTATAAAGTCGCCCCGCAGCGGGCGCAGAATTTATCTGATTTGCTCACCGGGCGGCCACACTTGGGGCAGAATCCACCCGACTTTTCCTGGCGTTCCTTTCGGCGGTTGGCGATGATGGCTTCCAGTTCATCCGCTTCGCGAACCGGCGCGCGCCCGGTGGTAGCATCGGCTCGGCGGGCAGCCACGACCTGCTCGATACGTTCTTCCACGCCCGCGCCTGCCTCGCCTCCCTGCAACTCGTCCAGCCCCCGCAATGCCACAGCGGCCTGGGCCAACATGGCCGCGCGTTGCGAAGGATAGTCTTCTTCAGGAATCTTTCCAAGAGTGTAGTCAAAATCCAATTCCTGTAGGGCGGTCAAAAGACGGTCCCGTTCAGCCAACAAAGTCGAACGGAGGTGGTCTTTTGGATCAAGCACCGGCTCCAACTTTTTTGGCAACCGGGCAGCAGATTGAAACAGCGGGCGTCCTACAAACAACCCAACGAGCAGGGCCAGGGTCAGGGTCAAGAAAATAGCGCCAATATCCATGCTGTGAGACTCCGTAGATGAAGGCTTATGGGGTGGTCAAAGGTTCGATCACCGAGATGATTTCATTCAAAGAGGTAAACGGGCCAATCTTCGCGTAAGCCAAACGCCCTTCCTTATCAATAATATAAGTTTCTGGCACGCCTCGAATTTTAAACATCTGTGACACGCTGGTGCGCAAGTCCGGGCCGTTGGGATAGGTAATGCCAAATTTCTCCAGGTATCCCAACGAGTTTGGCTCGGTGTCCACATACGCCAGACCCAGGAACACCACCTGGTCGCCGGGTTTAAAGTACTGGTAGGCCATTTCCAATTCCGCGGCTTCCTGCTCGCAAGGCTTGCACCACGAAGCCCAGAAATTGAGCACGATGACCTTACCGGTGTAGTCGCTCGTGCTGATCATCTGATCATCGAATGTCACCATCTCAATCTCCGGCACCGTCTGCCCCACCTGGATCGGCCCGCTCATTGAACGGTTCAATCCCCAGGCGATCAATGCCAAAAAGCCTAGCAAAATAGCAAAGGCCAGCAATATAACACCGGTAGGCAGTTTTTTCGGCTGGACAGCCGTTGGGTTTTCATCAGGCAATTGCATCTCTACTTTTCTCCAATCAGGCGCCTTGATCGTGCTTCTTCAATTCTTCTTCCACTCGTTTGATAGTCTCGGCATCCAAATCTGGGACAGCGGGAGCAACAGGTCCAGCCGCTGTTGGCTTGGCTGGAGCGCGCATCCGGCGCAGGACCGAAACCAGAATCACCACACCCCCGGCAAAAAAGACGATTGGCAAGATATACACCAGCCAATTCAGTCCCCGGCGCGGCGGTTCAGCCAGCACCCGGTCACCATATTGCAGCGCGAAGTAATCCTTGATCTGCTCGTCCGTCCAACCCTCCGAAAGTTTCAGGCGAATGAGTTCGCGCCACTCCTCGCAAGCCTGTGTCGGGCAGACGTCCAAAGGTGTGTTCTCGCACACCGGGCAATACAACTGTTTTGCCACCCGGTTCACATCATTATCCGAGGGGGTTGGCTGTTGGGCAAAGACCGGCCCGGCTTGCCCCAGCAGCACGGCGAACAAAGCCATAGCGATGATCCAATGTAGATGTCTGCGTTTCATACCCTTCCTCGCGAAAACCAAGATCCTCACTTCATCATATCAGACACAGATTAGCCAATGGTTAACCCGTCTGAAGGTTGGGACAGGAAATACCAGATGGATTCTGGTACACTTGCCATATCATGCTTCTGCATCCTTTATTGACTCATCGTTCACTTTCTGCAATCGCCATCTTCCTCCTGGTAATGGCTCCCTTTCAGCCGGGCCAACCAGCCAGCGACCAGCCTCCCGCCTGTGGGTATTCACCCGTGACCGCCGAGATGCTTTCGCGCACAACCCAGGATGACTGGGCCAATTGGGTTGCCCGGCTTTCTGGCGCTCGGCCCATCGTTCTAAACGGAGCCCTCACCACCATCACCACCCGTTACAGCTACGCGCTGTTCAACGGCCAGGCGAATGCGCGCGCTTACGATTATGTTCTGGCTCAGGCCCTGTCCTGGTATCCCGCAAGTCAAATCGAGGAGCACGAATTTCTCTTCGATGGTCAAACCTGGAAGAACCTGATCATTACCCTGCCTGGGGTCGAAAAGCCAGAAGAAATCATCTTGCTGACAGCCCATCTGGACAGCACCTCGCCCGAAGCGCACAAGCTGGCTCCAGGCGCTGAAGACAACGCCAGTGGATCAGCGGCATTGTTGGAAGCCGCTCGACTGTGGCGCGACTTTACCTTCCAGCGCACCGTGCGCCTGATCTGGTTCACTGGCGAAGAGCAAGGCCTGGTCGGCAGCAAGGCTTACGTTCGCGACCATGACCTGAGCGGCGTGCAGGCCGTCCTCAACCTGGATATGTTCGGATATGACTCCGACAACGACCGCTGCTTCGAACTTCATGCCGGCACACTACCTGCTTCTAAACCTCTGGTAAGCTGCTTTGAAACCACCATCGATGCGTACCAATTGGACTTGAAGATGGATCGCATTACGGCTCTGGATATGCGTTTTTCTGATCATTCACCTTTTTGGGACGAGGGCATTGGCGCGGCATTGGTCCTTGAAAACCATATGTACAACGGTGTTCAAAACGGCTGCAAAGGGGTCATCGATACCAGCCCCAAGTACCACACCGTCGAAGACACCCTCAACACCCTCAACCTGTCCAGCGGATTTGCCATCATGCAAGCCTCGCTGGCAGCCGCTGCCGGATTGGCCGGGCCGGTGGATGCTCTGCCCAATTCGGACAACAGGGTTACTGCCATGTCCATCGTCGAAAAACCCGGCCCAACTCACCCCATGTTGCCGGGACCGAGCAGGCAGACTCAATAGGGTGTTTCTGGAGAACAGGAACTCAATAAGCGAACAAAGGATGCAGTTGTTAAGGTGCGAAAGTCGTTTGTGTGGGCAAAACCACCAATGGCCCACCCGCAGCAAGCTTAAGAAGGTTGGCCCACAGCCGAACGATTCACCCGAGCCCGAGCACGAGCCGGTTCAGGGTCACGGTCCGGCCAGGCAGCCATAAATGTACCCAGAATGAATACCAACGAACCCAACCACAGCCAATTGACCAGTGGGTTGTGATACACCTTGAACGTGGCGCTGTTACTGGAGATCGGCTGCCAATCTACCAACAGCACATACAAGTCGTCTTCCATGGTGGATCGCACGCCTGGAATGGTCATTTGCTGGCGCTCTGTGTAATAGTAATCCCGCCTTGGGAACAACTGGCCAATTTGCCTGCCGTTCCGCTCCACGTTGACAATGGCGCGAGCCACATTCCGCCCATCTTCCACATCAAATTCGTCCAGCTTGACGTAAGTCACCTTGTAGCCGCTCAACGAAAGGCTCTCGCCCGGCTTGATCGTTCCCTGTGTTTCGGTCTGAAACAACTCAATGCCGATCACGCCCATTGCCATCAACACCACCCCCAGGTGAATCACGTACCCACCGTAGCGGCGGCGATTGCGGCCGGGAAGCCGCCAGAAAGCCCTCAGCAAACCCTCTCCGGTAGCCCTGGCGCGAGCCCAAACAGCCCGCCCGTATTCATACAGGGTGATGGCGCTGGTGAAAGCCGCCAGCCAGAAACCGACCAGGGCGGGGATCGAGCGCACGCCTAAAGCCAGCACCACGCCCAAAACCACCAACGAAACCAGCGCTGGCTTCCACAACGCCCGTCCCAGGGTCTTGATCGTCGAATGGCCCCAGGCTGAAAGAGGCGCCACGCCCATCAAGAAGAGCAACGCCGCGAACTGCGGGCCGGTTGCGCGTTCATAAAATGGCGGACCCACCGTTACTTTCTGTCCGGTGAGCAGTTCGGAAATGAGTGGGAAGATGACGCCCCAGAAACACACAGCCAGAATGCCCATGAACAACAAGTTGTTGAACAAGAACAGCGATTCCCGCGACAACAACGAGTGCATCTGACCCTCGCCGCGCAGATCATTCCACCGCCAGAGCAGCAGCCCCAGCGAAACAACGAAAGTGATGCCAATAAACCCCAGGAACAACGGGCCAATGGCGCTTTGGGCAAAGGCGTGTACCGACGAGAGCACGCCAGAACGCGTCAGGAAGGTGCCGAAAATGACCAGAGAATAAGTCAGGATGATCAAGATCATGTTCCAGCGTTTAAAGAGGCCTTTCTTCTCCTGGATCATCACAGAATGTAAGAAAGCCGTGCCCGACAACCAGGGCATGAAGGCCGCGATTTCTACCGGATCCCATCCCCAATACCCACCCCAGCCGAGCACATCATACGCCCAACGCGCGCCCAAGACCAGTCCCAAGGAGAGGAACAACCAAGCCACCAACGTCCAGCGCCGTGTCAACCGAATCCAGCGATCATCGGTGCGCCCGGTAACCAGCGCGGCAATTGCGAAAGCAAACGGAATGACAAAGGAAACAAAACCCAGATACAGCATGGGCGGGTGGATGATCATGCCGGGGTGACGCAGCAGCGGACTCAAGCCCTGTCCATTGCTGGGGTAAATCGGCACAGCGTTGGCTGGTTGGAACAGCGCTTCCACCTCTCCGGTGGGCGTGGCCCAGAAGCGGTTGAAGGGATTTTCAAAGAACAGCACCAGCGCCAGGAAGAAAGCCAACGTCACCAGCGCCACAATTACTACCCAGGGTAGGAATTCGCGATCTCGGTCCCATTTGCGCAATGTTACTGCCGAAGTGAAGGCCGCCAGCAGCCACGACCAGAACACCAGCGAGCCAGCCTGTCCGCCCCACAACGCGGTAATGCGCAGGTACAGCGGCATGGAGTCATTGGTGACCGAATAAACAAAGCTGAGTTCATAATGCCCGGTTACCAACAAGTAGATCAAAACCAGGGACACCAGGGTGATCAGCGGAAAGGTCAGCAGCATGGCGCGGCGGGCCGATTCCACCCAATCCTCTCGCTTCATGCGCAGCCCATAGATCGAAGCGCCAATACCGTATAACGATACCAGGAAGGAAATGATCAGCGCGCCTAATCCGAAGTAAGTAATCATGTTAGACTCCCGAAAATGGGCATTAAAAAAGGCAGGGAAGCGGCATTCAATGCCACCAGGCCTGCCCTGTTAATCTTTCTTTCTACCTCATAAACCTAGTTGCTGCCCTGGACTTGCTCGGGAACAGCCTCTTCATACTTGGTTGGGCACTTGAGCAGCAGCTCTTCGGCATAAAAAACGCCGTCTTCGCCCAGTTTGCCCGTCATAATCGCCTGCGCTTCGTTTCGCAGCAGGTCCGGCATCACGCCATCGTATTGTACTGAGATGGTATTGCGCGTGGGATCAGAAACCGCCAGGTGCAGCACGTTGGCCAGGCCGCCCTGTGCCTCAATCTCATCATTATCCCCGGGAATGTGGGCCACGGTGAACACCAGGTTGAGATTCTGGGCATCGTATTGAATGGAATCGCCAATCACCGCGCCAGAAACCCGCAATTGACGACCCGCCAGGCTGCCCGTATCCGCCACCAATTCATCGACGGTCATGAAGTATTGCGCGTTGGCGGTCGCCGAAGTGATGATCAGGTACACGACCGCTGCGGCGATCAACACCCCACCGACAATAAATTTCCAGCGCCCCGCTACGGATGCGCGGACCGGTTTTTCTACCGCTAATCCAGCTTGTTCAGCAATATCCATGAAAATAAGCCTCCACAAATCGTTGATCAGGGTTGGGTCGTTATTCTACCCGAGAATGACTGGGTTTGTCTGCCTTCAACTGAAATATTAGTATAACCATCTTATTTTCTCATAATAGAATTAAAGGCAGATGAGAATTGGACCATCCTTGGCTGATTAATAGACCACACTGCCCTACCTGACAGACTTGCATGCTCCAGGCAGGGCAGAAAGTGGTCCCTACTCAAAATTAACGCAACACCGTTGGCAAGAAAATGCGGTGTTCTTGCCGGCCCGAGAGGGTAATCTTGAAGTTGTCTACGCCCCAGCTTTCTTCAGACAGGCCAGACAACCCCAACCCTTCTAACGCAACCAGCAAATCATCTGAGTTGTGCCCCAGGGTCATCTCGATATGGTAAACCGCGTCCATTTCCAGCCAATCGCTTCCGTACAAGTAGCCCAGACTGTTGACTTCCTCCGCGCCGGTTTGCGCTGGAAAATTCGCCGCCGGGTAATTACCCGGATAAGCTTGCTGCCACAAATCATTGGGCCAGTTTGAGAAAGTTGTGTCCAGAAGCTTCACGCCATCCAGCTCCATCCACCATTGATCCGGGCCTTCCACCTGGTTGTTCCCATCCCACGAGCGGATAATGAACAGGTCAAAGGAAATGGTAACCTGGCTATGCGCGGGCAGATCGTGAGCCTCAAAGGTGACGCGTTGGTTACCAAACTCACCCAGGAAACCGCGGTTTCCCATTGGGGTTGTGCTGCGTTGATCCGAAGACCAGCCGCCATCCGCTCCCTTTTCAAAATCTTCATCCACCACCACCATGCTCCGGTTTACGGTTACCATCCAATTGGCGTTTTGGTTACTTTCATCAACGTCAGCCCCGTTAGTCACAACTTCGGCCAGCAGTTCGACTTCGCCAACCACACTAGATGGGAAAGAAACCGCAATATCGATTTCATCCGTGCCAGCGCTGGCCAGAGCAGCAGCCGGGCAGGTGATGAGCGGCGCGGCAAACACACAGCCAGGCGTCGAACCCGACGCGGCCATCATCAACGGAGCCGGTAAAGTCACCTCTACGCTGAACTGATCCGATGCGCCAGGCCCGATGTTCGTCACCAGCAACGAATAAAGGCCAGTGCTACCGCTCACAGCCACGGTTGGCCCCGAGAAGGAGGTTAACGCTAAATCTCCGCCCGGCATAATGTTCACCGTCACCGTGTCCGTCCCACTCAAGGGGCTGGTCGCATCATTATCTGTAACGGTTACCGTCAGGATGAAGGGCGGCGTGGTCGGATAATCAAAACTGGTATTATCCGCTACGGTAATCTGACCGGAGACCGCATTGATATCAAAAGCTCCGCCCGTGTTGCCGCCGGTAATCGCGTAACTTAAAACCTGGCCCGCATCCGGATCATCGGCAAGCACCGTTCCCACCACGAAACCAACCGGGCTGACCTCTGAAATGGAAAAGGCGGCGGTTTGAACTACCGGGGCTTCATTAACATCCGTCAGCTTGATCGTTACCGTGCCTTCATCCCACAGAGAGCCAGCATCCGTAGCGCGGATCGTGAGGGAGAAAACCGGAAGCGCTTCAAAGTTCAAAAGTGTCGGGTTTGCCACAGTAATAGCGCCCGTGGTGGGATGAATGGCAAATGCCCCGCTGGAATTTCCAGATTCGATGGACCAGCTAATAATATTGTTCTCCGGATCAGCAGAGGGCGCATACCCCACAAACGTCCCGGCAAAGCTGTTTTCAGCCAGATCGATCGTCACATCATCCACTACCGGCGGCTCATTGGCATCGGTCAAGTTAATGATGACCGTCGCTGTGCCGATCAAACCACCCGGATCTACCGCTTGCACTGTCAAGGAGAAGGAAGGATGGGTCTCCAGGTCCAACGGCGCGGAATCGGCAACCCTGATCTGCCCCGAATCATCAATCGCAAAAGCTCCCAACCCATTTCCGTCGGGGATCGACCAGGTGAAGCTCACGCTGTCCGGATCGGTGATTGCGATGGGCGTGCCTACCAGGGTGTTCACCTGGCTGTTTTCAGGCAGCGAGAAGGTCTCCCCGGTCAACGTCGGCGCTTCGTTCTCATTCGTCAAGTGGATGGTCACCGTGGCGCTGCCCGACCGAGCCGGTGAGCCATTGTCCGTCACCTCTACCGTCAGGCTGAAGCTGGGGTTCGTCTCCAGGTCCAGCGGAGCTGCTTGCGCCACCGTGATCTGCCCCGTGTTGTCAACCTCAAAGGCTCCCCCTGTGTTCCCGTGCGTGATCTCCCAGGTCAGGGTCTGCGTGGGCAAACGATCCTCATCGGTGGCAGTCACCTTTCCCACCCCCGTGCCAACCCCACTGTTTTCCATTACCCAGAAGGTCGCCGCGTCAACCACCGGCGCGTCGTTGACGTCCGTCAGGTTGATGGTTACCTGAGCCTCACCCCACAAACCTCCTCCATCCGTGGCTCGCACCGTCAGGGTAAAGAATGGCGAAGGAACCTCATAGTTCAAAAGGGCCGGATCAGCCACTCGTATCTGTCCAGTGTTGTCAATCTTGAACGTCGGTCCTGGGTTGCCGCCGCTGATGGACCAGGTGAAACTGGTATCGTCTTCATCTGCCACGCCAAGCTGAGTGCCCACCAACGTATCCACCTGGCTGTTTTCTGCCAGCCCGAACGTGTTCCCCGTAACCACCGGCGCTTCGTTTTCGTCCTCCACTTCGATGGTCACCATGCCGCTGCCCGTCAATCCCGGTGTCCCGTTGTCCGTCACCCGCACTTCCAACGTGTAGGACGAAGCGCCCTCATAGTTCAAACTCGCTCCGTTCGCGACGCTCACTTCACCACCCGCGCCTACGTCAAACAATGTCGCGCCTGAACCCCCAATCTCAGAAAAAGTGATGCTGCTGCCTGCGTCGGGGTCACTCCCCGTCACAGTCCCTACCCAAACGCCCCCGGCGCTGTTCTCACTCACGCTCAAAACCTGCCCCGGAGTCAGCATAGGCGCTTCATTCACATCCGTCAGCGTAATCGTCACCGTGCCTTCATCCGTGGCCCCGGCGCCGTCCGTGGCCTGCACCGTCAGAGAAAAGACAGAGGTGCTTTCAAAGTTCAAGGCAGCGCTGGTCGCAACCGAAATTTCTCCATCCAAAGGATCAATGACGAAAGCGTCGTCGGTGTTTCCATCAGTGATCGACCAACCAAAGGTGGAATGGTCTGGATCCGTCGCGTTCACCTTACCCACGATTGTTCCATCCGAACTGTTTTCCGACAGCGAGAAGTTCGCGTTGCTCACCACCGGTGGCTCGTTGGCATTGGTCAGGTTGACGATCACCTGTGCTTCGCCCCACAACCCACCCCCATCCGTAGCCCGAACCGTCAGGGAGAAGGAAGGATGGGTCTCAAAGTCCAACGGCGCGGAATCGGCAACCCTGATCTGCCCCGAATCATCAATCGCAAAAGCTCCCAACCCATTTCCGTCGGGGATCGACCAGGTGAAGCTCACGCTGTCCGGATCGGTGATTGCGATGGGCGTGCCTACCAGGGTGTTCACCTGGCTGTTTTCAGGCAGCGAGAAGGTCTCCCCGGTCAACGTCGGCGCTTCGTTCTCATTCGTCAAGTGGATGGTCACCGTGGCGCTGCCCGACCGAGCCGGTGAGCCATTGTCCGTCACCTCTACCGTCAGGCTGAAGCTGGGGTTCGTCTCCAGGTCCAGCGGAGCTGCTTGCGCCACCGTGATCTGCCCCGTGTTGTCAACCTCAAAGGCTCCCCCTGTGTTCCCGTGCGTGATCTCCCAGGTCAGGGTCTGCGTGGGCAAACGATCCTCATCGGTGGCAGTCACCTTTCCCACCCCCGTGCCAACCCCACTGTTTTCCATTACCCAGAAGGTCGCCGCGTCAACCACCGGCGCGTCGTTGACGTCCGTCAGGTTGATGGTTACCTGAGCCTCACCCCACAAACCTCCTCCATCCGTGGCTCGCACCGTCAGGGTAAAGAATGGCGAAGGAACCTCATAGTTCAAAAGGGCCGGATCAGCCACTCGTATCTGTCCAGTGTTGTCAATCTTGAACGTCGGTCCTGGGTTGCCGCCGCTGATGGACCAGGTGAAACTGGTATCGTCTTCATCTGCCACGCCAAGCTGAGTGCCCACCAACGTATCCACCTGGCTGTTTTCTGCCAGCCCGAACGTGTTCCCCGTAACCACCGGCGCTTCGTTTTCGTCCTCCACTTCGATGGTCACCATGCCGCTGCCCGTCAATCCCGGTGTCCCGTTGTCCGTCACCCGCACTTCCAACGTGTAGGACGAAGCGCCCTCATAGTTCAAACTCGCTCCGTTCGCGACGCTCACTTCACCACCCGCGCCTACGTCAAACAATGTCGCGCCTGAACCCCCAATCTCAGAAAAAGTGATGCTGCTGCCTGCGTCGGGGTCACTCCCCGTCACGGTCCCTACCCAAACGCCCCCGGCGCTGTTTTCACTCACGCTCAAAACCTGCCCCGGAGTCAGCATGGGCGCTTCATTTACATCCGTCAGCGTAATCGTCACCGTGCCGCTGTCGGTCAGTCCGCCATCATCAGTCACCTCCACCTGCAAGGAATAGGAGGATGTGCCCTCAAAGTTGAGAACCGCCCCGCTCGCAACAGTCACCGCGCCATCATTGCTCAAGTCAAACAAATCCGCGCCGGTTCCGCCTTCCTCCGCGAACGTGAAACTACTCACACCATCTGGATCGTTCGCCACAACCTGTCCAACGGGTGTTCCCCCAGCGCTGTTTTCTGCCACAGACATGCCTTGGGCGGGAACCGTGGGGGCTTCGTTGACATCGGATAAAGTGATAGCCACGGTAGCGGTATCGGTGAGACCGGGCGTGCCGCTGTCAGTCACCTGAATCACCAACAGAAAGGCGGGAGTACTCTCGAAATTGAGTGCGGCCTGAGTAGCAACTGTGATCACCCCCGAATCGGCATCTATCGCAAAAGCCCCGGAACCATTTCCGTCGATGATCCGATATTTGAATGTGCTGCCTGTGTCTCCGTCCGTGGCGCTCATTGTAATCACAGGCGTGCCCGAGGAGCTGTTTTCCGGTAAATCGTTGACCGTCGCATCGTTCATCACGGGTGTGAACTCGTTGACGTCTATCAGGGTGATGGTTGACATACCTTGCGTCGAAAGCTGCGGTGTGCCATTGTCCTTCACGGTTATCGTCAAAGTATAGGCGGGGGTCGTCTCCCGATCCAATTCTGCGCTCTTGGCAACAGTCACCTCTCCGGTGCTGGCATCAATCGCAAAAGCTCCCTGATCATCCCCGCCGGTGATCGAATAAGTCAGGGTCTGCCCGGTATCTGGGTCACTGCCCGTTACCTTGCCCACGGCGGTCCCGTTCGCGCTATTCTCGGCAATACTGGCGCTGAACCCGATAAGAGATGGGGCATCATTGACCGGAAGCACATTGATCAGGAAATCACCCGTGCCACTTTGCAAGGTTGCCGTCAGGCTGCCGCTGCCGTCATCGGTTGCCTGCACAGTCAAGGTGAAACTGGTTGTGCTTTCGTAATCCAGCGCTGCGCTGTTGGCGACCAGGATTTGTCCGGAGTCATCGATATCAAACACTCCACTCCCGGTCCCACCGGTGATCGCATAAGTAAACCCAGCCGTAGCCGTGTCCTGGTCGGTGACCACAACCTGACCCACCACCGTACCTTCGGCTGAATTTTCATTTACATTGAAAGTCGCGCCAATCACCACGGGCGCATCATTGTCGTTCGCAATGGTCACCTTCATCGGTTCTTCATTAAACAGACCGCCGCTATCGGTGACCCGTACGCGGATGGAATACTCTGCATCAGCTTCAAAGTCAAAAGCCTGCGCCGTCACCAGGGTTGGTCCACTCAAGGCGAAAGCAGCATTATCCGTATCGCCCGTACCGGAAACCAGAGCGAATGTAAATGTATCTCCAAGATTTGAATCAGCAGCCGCCAGGTTCCCCACTAGAGTCCCCGCCGGGCGATTCTCAAAGACCGTCGATAGACTCAAACTGATATCGGTCGGGGTCTGATTGGTCTCAAAGCGCTGCACCCGATTGTTGTCGGTGTCTGCAACGTAGACTTCATCGTTACCCAACGCGACCACGCCCGAGGGATTATTGAACTGGCCGTTGGCCGTTCCATATCCACCCCACTGGGTGACAAACTCGCCGGTACTGGAAAATTTTTGGATCCGTTGATTGCCCTTGTCGGCCACATAAATATTGCCTGTGCTATCGAAATCAATGTCCCGGGGAGTGTTGAACTCGCCTTCCCCAGCGCCAAAGGAACCCCAGGTAGATAGCCAATTGCCCGCAGAATCAAATTTCTGCACACGGTGCATTTCATCAATCACGTAGATATTACCTTCCTGATCCACCAACACACCGCACGGCCGGACGAACTGCCCATTCCCCGTGCCATACTCGCCAAATTTCATGATGAAAGCGTGATTGCTGCCGTTGAACTTCTGGATACGATGGTTGAACGTGTCGGCTACATAATAATCACCCACTGCATCCACGGCCACATCATACGGCTGCTTAAACTGACCGTCCGCGGTTCCATAAGATCCAAACGCCACTGGCGATTCTAGATTTTGGTCCAAGATTTGAATGCGGCTGTTAATAGTATCTGCCAGGTAAACTTTTCCAGTCGAAGGGTTAAGGGTTATGCCCTGCGGCCAGTTGAATTGCCCCAGACCCAAGCCATACTCGCCGGTCGCCCCACCCAATGCACCCTCTAGATTAAAGTATTGGATGCGATTGTTGAATGAGTCAACGACATACACGCGGCCCAAACTCTCATTCACCGCAATACCCATCGGCATGTCAAACTGACCTTCGCCCATGCCGTAACTACCCCACTCTAGCAAAAAAACCGGCGGACTAACCGCCGCTTGAACTACAGAAATGGGAGAAACCAGATTGATGAGCAACGCCCCCAGAACAAGAAAGATAATATTCCGGGAAAGAGGAGTTGTCCGAGCCTGTTCACAGGTGCGATAAGCCATAATCATCCTCCAATAAAAATAATAAAGGTGACGAGGCAAATAGCCGTCACCCTGATTATGGCTTATTCCAGTCTGGACAGAGTTTACAAATTGCCTACAAAACCTACCGCCGTGGAGTTTTTTTTGCAGCCGGACGCACCTGCCCAACCCCCAATTCCACCGGTACCAAACGCTTGCTTAATAATTTAATCAGCACACGCACCCGCTCGCTGCCTGACAAACGCGAGTCAAAAATACCTTCGTACCCTTGGAACGGCCCATCATAGATATAAACTGGCGCGCCTTCCGTCAGACCCTCGAACTCCATTCCCCCCCCAGCGTTCACCTCGTCCACCCGCTTGCGAATCGCCGCCAAAAGGTGATCGGGCACGATGGCTGGCTCCTGGTCAAAGCTGACCAATCCACGGGCGAATGGAATAAATTGAATCGCGGAGATGCCAATCGCTGCCAGGTCCACATGAATGAATACATAACCTGGAAAGTAAGCGCGCGCCCTTCTAGCCCTGGGATTCACCGGATTGACCCGAATCCAGGGGAAATATGTCTCGATATCTCGAGCGCGAAGCTGCTCGACCAACGCTTCCTCTTTATTGGGTTTTGATTGGTATGCGTACCAATGAGCTGTCATGCCGCCCTCCGGACGGTAGTATAACTGAACGACGCTCGATTGGCAACCAATGAACCAAAATTCATGCAACGGTCATGGACATTTGTTATAATGAAATAAACTTAGGTCAACATTATTTGCGTGATTGATTCGGCTCATGGGCAGCAGAGCTTACTTCGGCGAATCCCAGAGAGACCATCATTCTCTTGCGAATTCGGCGGAAAATGTTTTTAAGCCAGAAAACCAATCAGGTGGGCAAGTGTGAACTTCGTATTCTGTTTCCTATCCAGAGCTTCCGGGGGACTTGCGTCATATATGGCGTGGTTTGTTTCGGGGTGGGAAAAATCCCTCTTCTTTTTGTGCGGCGGGTTGGTGGTCGTCTTATTCATAACGCTCATGATCTTCCTGGCCGTGCGCAATGCTTCCAAGGATGACACCGATTCCTCATCTACCGGGTGAGGAATCGTCGGTTCAAGGCAGGGTGGTTTCCATTTTCAGTCTGAGGAGGTTTTGATGATCCAAAAACGGTTTTTCCAAACAGCCATCACGCTGTTATTGGCATTCTTTCTGGCGGGCGGAAGCTGGTCCAGCGCTCTCAGCGCGCCATCCCACTCCACTATCCCGTTGATTTACATCGCGGATGTCCAATGTGACGCAACGGTCAAAATCAGCACAGCTTATTTTCCGGCCAACGTTGACTTCGCCGTGCTCATGAACTACTACGGTACACTGGGCATCGGCGGCGCCCAGGTAGCCACAGTCAATTCGGGCAGCGGCGGTTCGCTGAGTTGGACATTTGACATCCCCGCTGGATTGAAGGGCTCTCAGCGAATCGCCATCCGCCTGGAGAACGCGTCCACAGGGTATTACAGCTACAACTGGTTCTGGAATACTTGTGGCGGCGCGGCCCCAACCCCTGATCCCGGCTCCGGTGTGACCCCCATCACAGGCATCCCCACCTTCAATGTGCTCTCGGTCGAAACCGATAGCAAGGTGACCATTCGCACCAACAATTTCCCTGCCAACGATAAGTTCCAGGTGTTGATGA
Organism: uncultured Anaerolinea sp.; assembly: GCA_964403875.1. Lineage (GTDB taxonomy): Bacteria > Chloroflexota > Anaerolineae > Anaerolineales > Anaerolineaceae > Anaerolinea. The sequence goes on from CAYOHX010000022.1 coordinate 45,401, forward strand.
ATACCTATGGCACCCTGGGTGTCGCTGGCGTTTTGGTCACCGAGGTTGAGTCTGGCGCAGGCGGGAGCATGGATTTCACCTTCTCCATTCCCGATTCCCTCAAGGGCCTGGAAAAGATCGCCATCCGTCTCCAATCGGTCAAATCACCCTATTACGCTTACAACTGGTTCTGGAACAACACCAGTGGGGGCCCGTCTCCTACCCCCGCGCCTACCGCTGAACCCGGCTCGCCGGTTTCCACGCTGCCCCCTGGCGTCATTCCCACTATCTTCATATCAGCCGTTGCCCAGGACAGCACTGTGACCGTGGTGACCAGCAACTATCCCGCCAACGATAAGTTCGATGTTTACATGAACTATTTCGGTACCGCTGGAATCGGGGGCACATACGTGACCACGGTTGACTCGGGCAGCGGCGGCGCGCTGACCTTCACCTTTGACATTCCTGCCTCGATGAAAGGCCAGACGCGCATCGCCATCCGCTTGCAGTCGTCCGCTTCGGGTTACTACAGCTACAACTGGTTCTGGAACAGCACCTACCCCTAAACCAGCACTATTTCGTCGGCAGGGCTGCCGCGTGCCACACTCGCCAGAGATCTTCTGCCGGTTCTTTGAGTGGCGTGGCCGCCAATCCCGCCAGAGCTGCCAATCGGATTTCATCCAGCCCGCCCGCCGGGCTGGATGCTTTTCCATCCAGAGCGGCTTCTTCTAACGCACCCGCCGGAATCGGCAACTGAGAGCGTAATGAATCTGCCGTCTGCTTCCAGGCGGCCTCGCCGGTTGCCAGGGCCAGTTCGTTCAACACGCGCCAGCACAGAAAAGCCAGCCACCCACCGGGAGCCACCTGCGCCAGCCACTGCGCCGCGCGGCGAACAACCGTGCGGAAAGACCCGCTGCGGGTGGTGTATCCAGCCCGCGTGAAGGCCAGCAGCGCCGCCGCGGTGAACTCCACATCCCCGTTCCAGCTCCCATCCACCTGCTGGGTGCGCCCCAACCAGCGCAGAATCTCTTCACGCGTCCGGGGCGCCGGCGCAGCCGATTGGAACGAAGGCGCAGCTTCCGCGCTCGGCGCCGCGGCAAAACCATCCGCCGCGTCGGGGGCTGCCATGCTGCGCATAATCCGCCCGCCCGTGTGCATTGTGCGAGGGCGGCCCATCAATTTCATATTCGCGCCGGCAGCCATAGGCATCGCAGCCATCGGAGGCGGAGCGAAATGCCCAAAATCCAAACCGGCTGGCAGCGGCTGTGCAATGCGGATCAACACCGGCTTTCCACCACTGGTCAAGCTTTCGTCCACCACGACAAACGCTGTGTAGGGAGTAACCAACCCATATTCCAACGCCAGGCCAATGACCTGGGCGCGCAAGCTTTCACTTTCCTGTGGCTCCAGCACCATCCGATCCAGTAAATCATCCACCCGCGCTCTGGCCCAGGCCCGCCCAATGGAATCATCCTTCCCCGCGGCGGTTGGCAATTCCATTTCAAATGTCACAAATTCGCTGCCCCGCTTGCCCCGCAGGATTGCCTTGGGGGGCTTGCCCCAGGCCGGTTTCACTCGCCCACAAATCTCCAACGGCTGGCCGATATATAGATCCGGCAGCAGGCGTGGATACACGTCCCAGGCCTTTCCATTTTTCCACTCGAGACTTAAATCGGTCAATACCGGCATCGACACGCGATCCTGGAAACGGATGATGGCCCCCTCGATATCTTCCTCAGCCTGTAAGAACTCCGCTGCGCCACGCCCCAGAGAGGCCATTTTGCTGAGCAGAGCCCGATTGACCGACGGACCAATGCCAAAAGTGAACACCCGCGCCTGGCCCAAATCTTTGGCCAGGTTTTGCAGAGCACGCGCTTCCGCCGAGACAGCCCCATCGGTCAAAAAGACCACCAGTCGCGTGCGGCGCGGATCAGGAGGCAGGCCCAAAGCGGCTTTTAGCGCGGCGATAATCTCCGTGCCTCCCCGCGCATTCACGCCTTCCAGGTACTGATCGGCAGCGTTCACCTCCGCCTGGGTCATCTTGCTGGGTTCTTGTTGATACCATTCCAGCTCGTGGTCAAACAGTAGAATTCGGAAGAGGTCCTCTGTGCCCAACACTCGCAGGCAGGCCCGCAAGGCATTGCGTGCCTGAAGGATCGGCCCCCCACTCATCGAGCCGGATCGATCCAACACAAAAATGAACTCGCGCGGCGCGGCTTCCATCACTGCCTCGGGCACAGGCGGAATCAGCGTCGCCAAGAAGAAATCCCCATCTTTATGCCCCGCGCTCCAGGCCGCCGGACGCACATCCGACCCGCTGACCGGGTAACGCAGCACGAAATCACGGTCAGGGATCTGTTCGCCCGCCAATCGCACCTGAAAGCGGCGCTCATCCAGGCGGGTGAGTTCAATGGGATGCGATGGGCTGGTCGGGTCACCCGCCGACACGCCTGCGTCTACGCTCAAGCTGATTTCCACCGGCCCAATTTTTTCTCCTGGTTGAGCCACCGGCGTATCTACCTCCTTGCCTTCTTGCGGAAAGCCCGGTTGGGTGTAGCGTGGTGTCAGGCCCATCGGGTAAACGAACTCGAACCTGTCTACGTCAAATTTAACCCGCTGCTGGTAACGCACGGTCGCCAGGACCACTTCTCCGGGTTGGACATTGGCCAGGCGCACGCCAAACAGGTTGGGGCGGCGCTGCTCCAACAGCCCAGCGCGTTTTCCCTCCTGGCTGGCTTCTTCAAACTTCTTGCGCGCCTCGTCAATTTCATGCAGGTCTGCTCGGATGACGCGTTGTCCCAGGCGCAGTTCGAAAGCGGTGATCGCGGCTTCATGCGGCAGCGGAAAGAGATATTCCAACTCTACGGGGGACTCCAGGGGGTTACCAAAACGCTGCGTCACCGACACGCTGGCCAATGGCCCGCTCACCTGGGCAGTCACATCCGTATGTTCCAGCGGCAGCGCGCTGGCAAATGTATCCACCATGACAACTTGACCCATGAGAACCGTTGAGGAATCAACCGAATGTGACATACAAACCTCCAGAGAAATGATTCGAGAATTATGCTTCTTCGTCCGCCCCAGCCTTGGCCCCATTCATGGGTACCACCGGAAACCGGCGAGCAGAGGCAGCCCGCAAAATGCGCTCCAGGCGAGCCTGCCCGGCCACCGGTAAATGCGCAGGGGCGTACAAAACAATCCCATCCCCCAGATCGTAACGCGCGCTGGCTTGACCAACCGGCAGCAATGGCGCTGGTTGGGGCTGTAGTACCGGCAGCGGAGCCGGGGCTTCATCCAACAGCGCGCGCATCTTCAGCATGTCCAGGCGAGAAAATTCCTCGCGGATTTGATCCAGCCGCAGCCCTTTTCTGCGCAGCACCGGCACCAGGCGCAGGCGCAGCAAATGCTCCTCGCTGTAGCGCGCGGCCAGCCCTGCCCCCTGCGGGGGTGGCAAAATGGACTGTTGGGTATAAAAATGGATCGTACGGCGTGGCGTACCGCTTTGTTCCACCAACTCTTGAATATCATAACTTCGTTCGTTCATCGTACACTCCACACTGTCATATTACGATGTAATTATAACAGTGTTATATTCAACTGTCAAGATAGAATTTCGTTGACCGATTGAGTGGATAGACAATTCGATTTCGACAACTCTGTTCTTCAAGAGGCTCCCCACTCCTTTGCGGATCAAAAACGATTATGTTGTACAATTAACCATCATGCCCTCTTCTCCCCCACCCCCACTGCCCCTGGACCAAATCCTGACCGGCGACTGCCGACAAGTGCTTACGGCTCTGCCCGAGAAGTCTATCGATCTGGTCTTTGCAGACCCGCCGTATAACCTTCAATTGCAACAGGAACTCTACCGCCCTAACAACACGCGCGTGGATGCCGTGAATGACTCATGGGACCAGTTTTCTGGTTTCTCCGAGTATGATGATTTCACTCGCTCATGGGTGGGCGCTTGTCGCCGGGTGATGAAGGACAATGCCTCGCTGTGGGTCATCGGCACGTACCACAACATCTACCGCATTGGGGCCATCCTCCAAGATCTGGGGTTCTGGATTCTAAACGACGTCGCCTGGGTCAAAGATAACCCCATGCCCAATTTTCGCGGCGTGCGCTTTACCAATGCCCACGAAACGCTTATCTGGGCGGTCAAAAATAAGACCGCTCGCTACACCTTCAATTATCAGAGCATGAAAGCGCTCAACGAGGGTCTGCAAATGCGTTCCGATTGGCATTTGCCGATTTGTTCTGGGCTAGAACGGGTTCGGGTGAATGGGCATAAGGTTCACTCGACTCAAAAGCCTGAAGCCTTGTTATACCGCGTCCTCCTGGCCTCCAGCCACCCCGGTGATGTGGTCCTGGATCCTTTCTTTGGCACCGGAACCACGGGCGCCGTGGCGCGCCTGCTCGGTCGGCATTGGATCGGAATTGAGCAAGAAGAGAAATACATCGCGGTCGCCGCCCAGCGCATCGCCCAGGTGCAGCCCGCCCCGCCCGAAGCCCTGGAGCTGCCTCGCCGCGTCCGGCGCAAGCGCGAAGCCCGGCTGCGCTTCGCGGCCTTGGTGGAAGCCGGTTTGCTGCGCCCCGGTCAGACCCTGTACTTCAAGGGAAATCGCGCCCAGCCCGCGCTCATCCTGGCGAATGGTCACGTGCGCGCCGGTGATTTTACCGGTTCCATCCACCAGACCGCCCTACATCTCAGCGGCGCGCCTACCAATGGATGGGAATGTTGGTTGGTAGAAGATGAGACCGGAGAACTCATCTCCATCGATTCTATTCGCCAAAAACAAGCCCATACCCCTGAGGCATAATTTTTTGTATCGCCTCACCGAACTCCAACCAGATCAATTCTCACAAATCAGCTCGCTCCTGGCCGCCTTGCCCCAAACCGTGCTGCCCTCGGCCATATGCCAGCGCCACAATCCTGGACGCGTATTCGTGGATAACCCTCTGTCGCCCCAACGCGCGCTCCTCTGGACAAGTGTGGGCTATTTCTTCCTCTGCGGCGAGCCCATTCACGATCCGGCCACATCCCAAGCCCTTTCGGCTTGCCTGACCGAGACAATGATCCCTGCTTCTCAAGAGCGCGGCTCCATATTGATCACCTCGCCGGGTTGGGAAACGATGATCGATCGGCTTCTTCCCGGTCGCAATCTAATTCGCATATTCCGACGGCCCTTCTGTCTGAATTCCCAGGCCTTTGCAAGTCTAACCTTACCCCCGCTTCCCCCCGGCTTCAACCTGGTACCCATGGACGCCGGGCTGGCGCGAGGCAGCATTCTGGCAGCCACCTGGGGCTCCGCCGAAGCGTTTGCCAGGCGAGGTTTTGGTTATGCCTTGCTGCATGATGGTGAGATCGCTTCGAGCTGCGCCGCTGTGTTTGCTTCTCACAACGCTGTGGAAATCGACATCCAAACCGCCGAACCCTATCGCCGCCGCGGTCTGGCGTTGATCACCGCCGCCGCATTTCTGAATGAATGCAACCGGCGCGGCCTGCGCCCCAACTGGGAGTGTTTTTGGGACAACCTGCCTTCAGCCGCCCTGGCAGCCCGCCTGGGCTTTCAACCCCTCCCCGATTTCCCCGTCACCTACTGGGAAGAGCCGCCCGGCTAATCCTCCACCCCAATCGAAAACATGTGTTCCAGGTCGTGTCGAGAGAAAACCTGAAAGGCAATGAGTGTCTCGGTGCGGGTAATTCCAGGTACTTTGAGCATTCCATCGGTAACAATCTCCGCCAGTTTTTCATTATTTGGCACCCGGATAACAGCGACCAGGTCGACGCGGCCCGCCACCGAGTACACTTCGCTGATTCCTGGCATTTCAGCCAGTGTTTCGGCTGTCTGGCTAATGGCGCTTTTGGCGCATTCAATTAAAACGATTGCTGAAACCATACCTGTCTCCTTCATCCAAGCAGATTTTGCTTTTGGTATAATCTTACCATGACTACCTTGCTTCCCTTCCGCCTGAAACCTGAATATCGCGACTACGTATGGGGTGGGCGCCGTCTGCGCCCCGACCAGCCCCGCACCGCCGAAGCCTGGATCGTTTCCGAGCTAGACCGCATTCAGGACGGCCCGTATACCGATTGGACTCTGTCAGAAATGGCTGAACGCCTGGGCGCGGAATTATTGGGCACGGTTCCCTTCCGGCGCACCGGTTCACGGTTCCCTCTGCTCATCAAGTTGCTGGATTGTGCCGATTGGCTCTCGCTGCAAGTGCATCCCAATGATGAGCAAGCCGTCCAACTGGAGGGAGAAGGTCAGTTTGGAAAGACCGAAGCCTGGCACATCCTGAATACCGAGCCCGGCGCGGCGCTGCTCTGCGGCTTGCGCCCCGGCTCCGGCCCCGAGCAATTGTCCCAGGCTATTCGTCAGGGAGGGCTGGTGGACCTCATGGAGCGGTTGGAAGTGCAGAAGGGCGACACGGTCTTCATTCGGGCGGGGACAATCCACGCTCTTGGCCCCGGCTTACTACTGTATGAAGTTCAGCAATCTTCCAATCTCACCTATCGCGTCTACGATTGGGATCGTCCCGCCACCCCAGAGCGTCCTTTGCACATTGACAAATCTCTGGCAGTTGCAGACCCGACTGCTTCGGGTAAAGCAGTGCCGTTGCCCAGCCTCAAGGATGGCCAACCGGTAGAAATCGCCCAGTGCGAATACTTCACCTTGCAGGTGGTCGCCGGACAGGAGCGGACCACTTTCCTCAGCCCTGCCGGGCAGAGTTTTCACGCCCTGACCATCATCGAGGGAGAAGCCGCAGTGGAAGGGCCTGGCTGGGGCTTCAAATTAGGCCTTTACGAAACGCTGCTGATCCCGGCATCCATCCCCGCTTACCGGCTCGAACCACGCGGCGTGTATAAAGTCTTAGTGGCTCACGTGTAAACGATCGATCGAAGTCACGGGGTTGGCTGTCTGACTGTGCCGGGCGCTCCATGCCTCAAGCTCAGCGCTGGCCTGCTCGTAAAGCCGCCGCGCCTCCATCACATCAGCCCTCAAGGCGCTCAATTCTTCCGCCTGGGGACGCGCCTGAACAGTAAGGGCCAACTTTTCAATGCGGTCTAATGTTCCCGCCAGCAGCATGGCTCCCAAATTTGCGCTGCTAGACTTCAACGTATGCGCTCCTAGATGCACACGCTCCCAGTTACCCGTCTGCATTCCTTCTTCCAAATCTCGCATCAATCCCGCCGAATCAATCAAGTACACCTGTACAATCTCGGTGAAGGCAGACGTGTTGCCCATCGCCCCGGCCCACCGGTCAATCACCACCGGGTCGATGGCCTTCATGTTCTCTGAAATCACCACCGGGTCTACAACCGCTCCGGGTTCGATTCCATATACTACCATTGGCTTATAAGCCACCAGGGCTTTGAGTAGATCGTCCTGGCGAACGGGCTTCGTGAGGAAAAAATCCATCCCCGCGGCCTCGAATCGCTGCCGGTTTCCATCCAAGGTGTCGGCCGTCAAAGCCACAATGAATGGTTGCTGATCAATGGGCAGCTCGGCCCGGATACGCTTGCTGGCCTCCTCTCCATCCATGATCGGCATGTGAATGTCCATGAACACCAGGTCGAAGGCTCGAACAGTTCCCGCTCGCTGCTTGACCTGGTTCAACCCTTCTTCGCCATTGTTTGCTACTTCTACCTCATAACCCAGCTTGGCCAACATCACCTTGGCCACCTTTTGATTCACCGGGTTATCCTCAACCAACAGGATGCGCAAAGGATGTTCATCGGAAAGCCGCCCATTGGGCTTATGCCCATTCGGCGACTCTGAATCTGGGCGATTTTCGGACGCGCCTGTCCGCGCCATCCAGGTGAGCGCATCCAACAGCCGTTCATGCTTGAGTGGCTTTTCCAGGTACAGGCCCTCCCGAACTCGTTCTTCAGTAGGATTGACCAGGAAAATGACCTTATTCCCCTTTACGGCATGCCGCACTTGTTCTTCACAGGCCCCATCCGCAATCAACAGATCGTTGGGTCCGATTTCTGCGCGCATCAAATCCTCGCAGCCAAGCATCAACGGTTCCATGCCCCAGGCTTCGGCATTCCGCCCAATCATCTCTCTCAAAGCTGGACTGTTCATGGCTACCACCAGACGTTTGCCCACCAACATGGGTTGCTTTTGGGGTGGGTCAATGGAGCCCGATTCTACCGCCACCTGGATGGTGAAATGGAAAGTGGAGCCCTCTCCTGGGATCCCAGCGCTTTCCACCCACATCTTGCCTTTCATCATTTCACACAACTGTTTGCTAATCGCCAGTCCCAATCCCGACCCGCCGTATTTCCGCGTGGTAGATGGGTCGAGCTGTGAAAACGACTGGAATAAGCGGCTCTGTTTCTCGGGTTCGATGCCAATCCCTGTGTCACGAACAGAGAAATGTAACGTGCAATCGCCGCCGTCTACGCCGGTTGCCAGGACCCGCAAGAAAACCTCCCCTTCTGCCGTAAACTTAATCGCATTGTTCAGCAGGTTGATCAGAATCTGCCGCAAACGGGTCACATCTCCACCAACAACAGCCGGTGTCCCTGGTTCAATAAAATATGCCAGATCTAACCCCGCCTCCAAAGCGCGGGGGACTTGCAAGTCCAGCGCTTCTTCAATGCATTTGCGCAAATCGAAGGTCTCGGCTTCCAGGTCCAACCTGCCCGCTTCGATCTTAGAGATATCCAGAATATCGTTGAGGAGCGCTGAAAGTGTCTCGCTGCTGGTGCGCAGCAAGTCAACGTAACCGGACTGCTCACGCGTCAAATCCGTGCCTTTCAACAGCCCGGTCATACCGATGATACCGTTGAGCGGCGTGCGGATTTCGTGACTCATGGTAGCCAGGAAACTGGACTTCGCCCGGTTGGCTTCCTCGGCAACTGCCCGCGATTCCTCGGCCCGGCGGTTGGCTTCCGCCAACTCCGCCGCGCGTTGTTGAACTGCTTCGTATAAAGCCGCGTTTTGGATGGACACCGCTACCGTTGATCCAATGGTCGAAAGCAAGGAAAGGTCCTTGTCTTGATACACCCCTGGGCGTTTGAAATCCTGCATAACCAGCGCCCCCACCACCCGGTCAGACGCGATCAACGGCACACCAATCCACGATTCCGGCAATTCGTTCGACACCGTTACCTGGAACGTGCGCGCAAAATCTAGCAGTTCTGCTCGCTCACCGAAGACCAATCCCCTTCGATTTTGAATAACGCACTGCGCCAGCCCTATATCGAGGCGGGGGCTGCGTATTCGCTCAAACATTCCGTTTCTCACCAGCAGCGTTTCTCCGCGTTCCCCTGCTTCGATATCACTGAGAACCACCGAGAGATCGTCCGTTTCAAAGAAACGGCTGAACGTCTGAGAAATCATCAACAAAAGATTTTGCAAATCCAAGGCGGACGAAATCGATTGAGCCGCCTGATTGAGCATAGACTGCTCGTCCAAACGATGTTTCATTTGTTGGTAAAGGTGGGCGTTATCGAGCGCCAGGCTGGCGTGTGAAGCGAACTGTTCCAACCGTTCCACGTGGCGGGCGCTGAAATCGCCCCGCTGCATGGCCACCAGAGAGATGATTGCAAACACCTGCCCGTCGATCACGACTGGCGCTCCGATCCAGGCATTGGCTTCCGGAATGCCCTCAAGAGTCCGCCAGTTGGACTCTCTCTTTACATCCGGCAAATACACCACCCTGGATCGCTCGACAATATCTCGCAAATGCCGGGTTGTGCCCAAATCGAAGACCAAGCGGTTCGCGCGATCTACGGTCTCCGATCCATATTTCTCATAGCCCATCGAGCGAATTGAAATTGCCCGTTCGTTTTCAACCAGGAACACATTCCCATAATCGCAAGGCACAATTCTGCGCACCTGCTCCAGGGTCGAGCCCAATACAGCGTCGAAGTCGAGGCTGGCGGTCATCGCCAGACCGGCTTGACGCAAAGATTCGCTCAATTTCCGGGCTTCAAGCATCGACTCTTCAATCAAAACCCGGTCGGTCACATCTCGAATGATATCCATCACCAAAGGGTGCTGGTCGGCTTCCAAAACCGCCTGTGAGATTTCCAAGATTAATTCAACCCCATCTGTCCGCTGCGCCCGTGAGCGAAACATGCTGACCGACAACGGCTCGACGGGCAAGTATGAGCTTAAGAGAGACATGCTCTCCCGCGAACAACCAAATAGCTCGAGGGCTCGTGGATTGGCATCCAATACGTTCCCGTTTCCATCTCGCAAAACAATGGCGTCATTTGCCTTCTCGAATAGAGCTCGGTAACGCTCCTGGTTAACATTGGCGGCCTGCGCCAAAGCTTTCTGGCGGGAAATATCGCGGACTGTTGCCACCCAACCAGCCAGCTTATGATGCAAGTCATAGACCGGGGTGGTTTGCAAAGACAAGACGCGAGAGTCAGTGCCCAGCGCAAGCACAATTTCACGTTCCTCTGGGCGGTCGACAGTCAAGTGATCCACTGGCAAAATTTGCTGCACCCGCAGCCCAGAAAGGGCCCGCAGAGACAGTTTGGTCATGGCCTGCATGGATGGATTCGCATCCACAATGCGCCCCTGGCGGTCCAGAACCAGCAGGCCATCCTGCATATTCTCCAACAGTTCGACACGCGCCAGTGGCGACAAATCATGCGCCGAAAGATTGTAGACGGCATAGGCAAACATAAAGGGGCTGAAAGACACCAACAGTAAAGCCGGCCCGCCTGCCGTCTGCGTCGAAAGGTCGAGGGCATAGAGAATCAGTCCCAAAATTTGAAGCACCATTGCGCTGATCTCCGCCGCGGCCTGGCGACCAGAAAGTCTGCGCGAAGATATTCTTCGAATGACCAACAAGGAATCAGCGAAAACAATGATGATCGTAATGTAGACAGCGTTCACCCACCACGCTGGGCCGGGATTGAACATGGGCAAGGAAATTTGGTCGGAAAGACGCAGGGGTACGTCGCGGATCCAGCCATGCCACGGATTGGTTACAGCCAGAACCAGGAAAATGAATGGTTCGATGAAGAGAAGTGACTGCCAGCGGGTCGCCGTAATATCAGGAATGGGCCAGGCGGAATAGTTCAGCGCGAACAAAATATAAGTTGTGGGCAGTAGCAGCACTCCGCTGAAGCGGATGACCCAAATGGTTTCTTTTGCAGCCAGTGTCGGGGCGGCCAATTCCCAGGCGGCGCCCAAAGCCCACACGAAAATTGCGCCTGTATATAAAAACAAGAAGCGTCCAGGTTGAACAAAACGACTTTTACGCCACAGAAATAGCATACCCGCCAAGCTGAAAAGCCCCGCGGCAACGTAATAAATAAACTGGGTGCTCGTCTCTGTCGACAATTGAACTGCCTCGCTACCAACCCTGTTCAAATAATCAACTACCAACTTACCAAAGAACCACTCAACTCTAACGCCGTGCTTTCTGAGGCTTTTTCGTTATAAAGACTTTACCATGATTAATTATTTGTGAAGGCTCTCGTAATCAACTGCAACGAATCTGTAATAGTGCGCCCACATCCCAACTTAAAAATCCAACTGGCAGTCATGGAATTCAGTGGCTGCCAGTTGGTCGAAGTAGATATTTGGCGCAATCGTCTCAAACCAGACGATCGACAACCTCGACGCCATTCAGGGCCATGTGATACAGAAATACAGCGTGCATCAAATCGCCAGGGTGAGCCAGGCCGCCCTGGACTTTCGCAACCTCCAAAGGTCGATCATAGGTCTGCACGCAATCTTCCGGCACAACCACCCGCCGGAAAAGCTGGCGGGCATTGGCATCCAGTCGCAAGTGCATGGCCAATTGGTATGTGCATAGATCCGTGCAATCCCCTACCACAATGAACGTTTCTACCTGCGAATGCTCGGCCAGCCAGTTATTTAAGCCTGTGTTCAATCCTGAGGAAATCGAGTTCTTCTCGACTTGCAGCATGTGCCCAAAGAATGGCAGTGACTTGAAATCCGCCACTGGTTCCGCTTCAAACGTGCCTCGCACGCAGTGTGGCGGAAATTGGGCAAACTCAACCGCGTCTGGCTCGTGGGTGTCTTGCATTAAGATGAAGTTGCGCACGCCCGCACCCCAGGCACGTTCAAAGAGGCTCACGATCGGCGCGACAATCCCGGCGACTCTCGGGCTGGAGAGCACCCCCACGTTACAGAAACCCTCGATCATGTCCACAGAAACAATCGCCACCTTTTCCGGCTGGGCAGCCAGGTGTTGCAAAGATTCGGTTGGCAGCGACTGGAGCCAACTCTCCAATTCCGCCAGAAAAGGTTGGGCATGATCGACCAGTGATATTGTTGCCATCATTTTCTCCTGTAAGCTTTTCATAAGCTATGCGAAAGCGGTCATCGTTGCCCCCACATCCATCCGACCTACGCTCACGCCAATTAGTGTATTTACGACACTTATTGTAGGGTATTCCATGCCATTTGTCAAGCCAATTCTACCGCCATTAACACAAGAACTCCTCAAGCTCATCCTGCCTCCGGCTCGCCAGGGTCTCGCTATTCCGATTCCCAATGAACGAAATTTTATTGACATTTGTCTTGTTTCTGGTAATATAAATATAAGATGATTGTGATTTATATATAATCACGTTGACTTATTTCAAAGTTATTTTCTTCTTTTCACCTGGTTGTGAAAGATTAACAACATCACATTTTTTGCCCAGGCGGCGTTGATCTGCGAGTTTTAATTTGGTCGCTTTCCCGTTTCTACGGGAGTACTCGCAGGGAGCCAATAGCGAAACCGGCCTCCAGGCCGGTTTTTGTTTACCCACTATAGGAGCCATTTAAATGTCAACTTCCGACCCTCTCTCTTCTAGCGAGAATCAAGTTCCTGGCGTAGATTTGGATGAAATCAACACTGCCGCTCGCCAAACCATTTTGGTTGTTGAAGACGAACCCGATACAGTTTTTCTTCTCAAGCAGATTC
>CAYOHX010000023.1:0-49516 GCA_964403875.1 uncultured Anaerolinea sp.
CCCACCAATCTCATCATTTTTATTGAGACCAATCACACTATTTTGCCGATCCGGAAATAACCGAGCCAGAATATACTGTAGGCACACTTAAACAGAAGCATGTTCTCAGGAGATTACTATGAAAAACGGCTTAACCGGAAATTGGATGACAACGCCCGTCAAAACAGTATCGCCCCAAACCAAAATCCTTGAGGCCCGTCAAATGATGAACACCGACAAGATCCGTGCCTTGCCAGTGGTTCAGGATGAAAAAGTAGTCGGAATTATTACCTGGCGCGGTATCTTACGGACCGACACCCCCGTGATCGATGGCGTGGTCTGGCAGCGCAACGCTCCCACGCAAGACCGCTGTGTAAGCGACATCATGACGATCAACCCGATTGGCGTATTCCCCCACTCACCTCTGCCCAAATCTGCCCGCATCATGTTGGAAAACAAAATTACAGCTCTACCGGTCTTTACCGACAAGCGCGGTGCGCTGGGAATCCTGACTACTTCGAATATCTTCCGCTTCATCCTCGATGAACTTCCCGACCTGAAAACCCCGCTGTTCGTGGACGATTACATGACCAGCGACGTGATCACCATTGACCCCGAAACCAGCTTGTTGGAAGCGCAACGCCTGATGGGCATCAACCGCATTCGAAGTCTGCCTGTCTTGGAAGAAGAACATCTGGTCGGCCTGGTGACCCGCACCGACATGGTTAAGGTCGAGCCGTCTCGGTTCACTTCGGCGAACAATCAGGAGCAATCTCTTTCGATTCTGCTCCAGCCAGTCAAAAAGATCATGACTCGCGGCCTGATCACAACAACCCCACGAGAAAACCTGGTCAACGTTGCCCGGATCATGCTCGAAAACAAGATTCACTGCCTGCCAGTGCTTAACACTGAAAACAAACTCTGCGGTGTGATCACAGATAGTGACCTGCTGCGCATGGTGGTCAAGAAGTTCGCCTAGACTCAAGCGAAACACTTCTCTCACCGCTTCTTACCAGGTTTATAAGTACAACCAACAATCTTTAGAGGTTTTTTGATGAATAATCGCGCTTTATCTCATTTGGTCTGTTTGCTGCTGTTGTTTGTCGGCGCCGCCTGCACTGCGGCTCCCACGCCTGTGGCAATCGCCCCCACCACCGATCCCGCAGTAACCCCAGCTTCCGTGGTTGACTCGCCCGTCATAATCGCCGGGCCCGCCACTCCTTCATCTATCCCGCTGATCCTGGCAGCAGAAAAACTAGAGAATACCACCGTCCAAATTTATCAAAACAACGCCCAGGCCAATACTTCCTTCTTACGTGGCGAAATCAACATCCTTGCGACTGGTTTATCGGTGGGCGTTGACCTGCGCAAGAACGAGGCCCCGGTACAGGCGCTAAATACCTACGTAACTGGGCTCTCTTACCTGGTCACTTACGGCACAGCGATGGATAGTCTGAGCGACCTGAAAGGCGGAGAAATCTATCTGCCCTTCGAAGGCTCACCCATTGAAGAAGCCACCATCTATCTAGCCCAACAGGAGGGTTTGACCTGGGGGGTCGACCTCAAGCCTGTCTATTCGCCCTTTGACGCGTCGGTTGTCTTGCTGAAAGAAGGCAAAGCGAAGGCTGTTGTCCTGCCCGAACCCTTTGTTACCCTGGTTGAGTCTGAACCCAACCTGTTCATCTCCCTGGATTATTACGAACACTGGAACGCTGCCACCCATACCCAGGCTGGATACCCCCAGGTAGGTTCTTTCGTCACAGCCGAATGGGCAGCCCAAAATTCCGCCCAGGTCGCCGCCTTCAACTCGGCGCTCACGGAGGCCATTCAATTTGTAAAAGACCATCCCGAAGAGGCAGTGGCCAAAGTCAAAGATCAGTTCAACCTGCCCGAAGCGGTCTTACTGCGCTCGTTGCAGCGCACCCATTTTTCTCTGTTGGCTGGTGAAGCGCTCCAAACCGGCGTGACCGAATATTACGAGTGGATCGGGAAACCCTTGAATGACAACTTCACGGATTTTACTTTCATCCCTGAAAAATGAGCTGATCGCTTTCCTGCTGTTTGTGGGCGTTTGGAGCATTGCGGCTGCTTTTTACCCCGTGTACATGATTCCATCCCCGCTCGCAGTGGCAACCAGCTTTCCCGGTTACCTTCCCGATCATTTCGGGCGCCACGTCAGCGTGACCGGATTGCGGGTGGGAGCGGGATTTGGAATCGCTTTCGGGATGAGCACGCTGCTTGGATTGCTGGTCTTTAACAAAAAATGGGTTCAATCGGTGACCGCGTTTATGTCTGCGCTCAACGTGCTTCCCGGCATGGTGCTCGGCGTAATCTTCCTGCTCGTCTTCGGCATCGGCAGCGCCACCCCCATCGCCTTGATTGCCCTCCTTACCCTGCCCACCTTGACGATCAACACAATCAACGGGCTGGCCAGGCGCGACGTGCGCATGGAAGAATACCTGATTTCGATCGGCGCTCAAAAAAAGGACTTTACAAAGTATCTGTACCTGCCCGCTCTCATCCCAACCCTGCTCAGTAATCTGAGTATCGGCATGGGGTTATCCCTCAAGGTCGTCTTGATGGGTGAGTTCATCGGCTCCCAGGACGGGCTGGGGTATTTGCTGAACGCCGCCCGCATGACATTCAACATGAAAGAGGTCTTTTTCTACCTGGTAGTCCTGCTGCTTTTCACCTTGCTCTTTCAAGCGAGCCTTTCAATTATAGCCAATACGGTTTTGCGGAAATACTTCACCGAGTAATCATGGACATTATTACCGTTCGACACTTGAACAAACGATTTGGAGAACAGGCCGTCATTTCTGACCTGTCTTTTTCCATACCTCGAGGCGAACGCAGCGCCATTTTCGCCCCCTCCGGCTCTGGTAAGACCACCCTTCTCCACATCCTGGCGAAACTCCAGCGCCCCGATAGCGGCAGCGTTTGGGTAGACGACCCGCGCCCTGTGATTATCTTTCAAGAGCCGCGCCTGTTTGCCCACCTGACCGTCGAAGAGAACATTTTCCTGCCCTTCCAGGTTCAAAAACGATTAACCACCGAGCAGGTCTGGCGCGATTATCACGCCTGGCTGGACGTGTGTGAGTTGGGCAGCTTTCGGCATCACTTTCCGGGCCAGCTCTCAGGCGGGATGAGGCAAAAGGTCGCTCTGGTGCGCGGTTTTCTGCAGAATCCCACGCTGGTCTTGCTCGACGAGCCTTTCCAATCCATTGGACAGAACGCAAAAAGGGTCATCATCCGGCATATTTTGGACACCAACCCTGCGCTTTCCATGCTGCTGGTCACGCACAATCCCGAAGAGGTTCACCTGCTGGCGGATTCGACCCTGTATTTTCAATCGAACTGTCTTTCAAAGTACAACCTGATCGAAACGAACCAACCTACTTTCACGCTGCAAGGCGTTGAGGAATATTTTATAGACCCAAGGAGTTTATATGAGCGACAGAATTGAGGACTCCCCCTGCTGTGGCGCGGAAAATCACCCGCTGTTCAAAGAGCTAGATGATTACATCGACACCCTGAAGCTCGACCTGAACAACCCTCGCCGCAAAGACACCCTGATCCAGACTCTGCACCGAGCCCAGGAGATTTTTGGCTATTTGCCGGATGTTGTTCAAATCCACATCGCCCGACGCTACGGAATCTCCCATGCCCATGTTTCCGGGGTCATCAGCTTCTACAATTATTTCACCACCACCCCCAAGGGAAAGATCCAGATCAGCGTTTGTTTGGGCACGGCCTGCTATGTGAACGGCGCCGACAAGGTGCTGACCGAATTCGAGCAGGTGCTGGGCATCAAGGCCGGTCAGGTGACAGAGGATGGCAAGTTCTCCATAGAAAGTCTGCGCTGCGTGGGCGCTTGCGGTCTGGCCCCCGTGGTCACCATCAACAAAAAAGTATATGGAAAAGTGAAACCAGGCAAAGTCCGTGACATCATCGAGGATTTCCTGGTTGCCGAAAACGAGAGCGAGGAGGCCGTCCATGCCTAAGATTGTTTCCTATCAAAACCTGTTGGAAAATTACCAGGATGTCAAACCGATCCTGAATGAACGCCTGGGCGTTGCAACCGATACCTTACACAAAATGATCCTCGTCTGTGGTGGCACAGGCTGCCATTCTTCCGAAAGCGCTAAAATCGTTACAGAATTTGAGCGCCTGATCGCCGAACAAGGCATTCAAGATGGTGTAGAAGTGTCAATCGCCGGTTGCTTTGGCTTTTGCGAAAAAGGCCCCATCGTAAAAATCTACCCCGACAACACCTTTTATGTGGAAGTAAAACCCGCCGACGTTGCCGAAATTTTCAACCAACACATCCTCAAAGGCCAGCAGGTCGACCGGCTTCTTTACGAAGAGCCAAAGAAAAAGGAAAAAATCCCCAATGCCGACGAGATTCCTTTCTACCGCCTGCAAAAGCGCATCGCATTGCGGAACTGCGGCCTGATCAACCCTGAGAAGATCGAAGAATACATCGCCAATGGTGGCTATCAGTCCATCGGCAAAGCCCTAACCCAATTGACGCCCGACCAGGTCATCGAGACAATGAAATCCTCTGGCTTGCGCGGTCGCGGAGGCGCGGGCTTCTTGACCGGAAAGAAGTGGGAATTTGCCCGCGGTTACCAAAACGCTGAAAAATTCGTCATCTGCAACGCTGACGAAGGCGATCCCGGTGCGTTCATGGACCGATCCATTATGGAAGGGGATGCCCACAGCGTGATTGAAGGCATGACCCTGGCGGGCTACGCCATTGGCGCGACTCAAGGGTATGTCTACATCCGCGCCGAGTACCCCCTGGCTGTCAATCGACTCCAGATTGCCCTGAGACAGGCCCGCGAATACGGCCTGCTGGGTAAGAATATCCTGGGAACCGATTTCAGCTTTGATATCGACATCCGCTTGGGGGCTGGCGCGTTCGTCTGCGGCGAAGAAACCGCCCTCATCCACTCTATCGAGGGTAAACGCGGCGAGCCCACCACCAAGCCCCCCTTCCCTGCCGAAAGCGGCCTGTGGGGCTGCCCAACCATTGTCAACAACGTGGAGACTCTGGCTAACATCCCCTATATCTTCCAGCATGGCGCTGAAACCTATGCCTCACTGGGAACAAAGACGTCTAAGGGGACCAAAGTCTTTGCCCTGGCTGGCAAGGTCAACAATGTGGGTCTGGTAGAAGTGCCCATGGGAACCACGCTGCGCGAGATCATCTATGATATTGGCGGCGGGATTAAGGGGGGCGCTCGCTTCAAAGCCGCCCAAACCGGCGGCCCGTCTGGCGGCTGCATCCCAACTCAATACCTGGACACCCCCATCGACTACGAATCCCTCAACTCCATCGGTTCGATGATGGGCTCGGGGGGAATGATCGTCCTCAGCGAGAACGACTGCATGGTCAACATTGCCCGCTTCTATCTTGAATTCACCGTAGAAGAATCATGCGGTCGCTGCGCTCCTTGCCGTCTGGGGAACAAACGCCTGCTGGAAATCCTCACCGATATCACGGAAGGACGCGGCACGGAAGCTGATTTGGCCGAACTGCGTGAACTCTCACAAACCATCATGGATACTTCGCTGTGCGGTCTGGGCCAAACAGCTCCCAACCCGGTCATCAGCACCATGAAATACTTCTGGGATGAATACGAAGCTCATGTTAAAGAAAAGCGTTGCCCCGGCGGCGTTTGCCAAAAGCTGCTGCGCTATGAAATCATGCCCGACAAGTGTATCGGCTGTACCGCCTGCGCTCGGGTCTGCCCGGTAAGCTGCATCTCCGGCACGGTCAAGCAACCGCACCTGATCGACCAAAGCCGCTGCATCAAATGCGGCGCTTGCATGAGCAAGTGCAAATTCAACGCCATCTCCAGGAACTAAGGAGTTTTATCATGGTAAACGTAATCATTGACAATCAACCCATCAGCGTTCCAGAAGGAACCACCGTGTTGGAAGCGGCCAAAAAAGTTAATATCCGCATCCCCACCCTATGCTACCTCAACCTGGAGAAATCGAACTTTCTCAACAACGTGGCCTCCTGCCGCATTTGCGTGGTCGAAGTTGAAGGTCGCCGCAACCTGCCCCCCGCCTGCGCCACCCCCGTAACGGAAGGCATGAAGATCACGACCAATTCCAAGCGCGTGCTGCTCTCTCGCCGTAAGAACCTGGAGTTGATCCTCTCCAACCACCCCTTCACCTGCCTTACCTGCGCAAAATCCACTGACTGCGAATTGCAGACCCTGGCCTGGGAATTTGGGATCAACTCCCAACGCTACCGCGGCGAACGCGCCACCCACGCCATCGACAAGTCCAGCGGCGCGCTCAAACGCGACCCCGAAAAATGCATCATGTGCCGCCGCTGCGAGGTCATGTGCAACGAAGTGCAGACCGTCGGCGCGCTGACTGCCTTTGGGCGCGGTTTCAGCACCGTGGTGGCTCCTGCTGAAAAGAAACCCATTACCGAATCGCCGTGCGTGTACTGCGGACAATGCGTCAGTGTTTGCCCCACTGCCGCTCTCACCGGGGTTGGCTACATTTCCGAGGTATGGGAAGCTTTGTTCAATCCCAAGAAGAAAGTTGTTGTGCAGGTAGCGCCCGCCGTGCGTGTCGCCATTGGTGAAGAATTTGGTTATCCTGCCGGGACCATCGTCACCGGCAAGCTGGTCGCGGGCCTCCGCCGTATGGGCTTTGACGCCGTGTTCGACACTACCTTCGGCGCGGATTTAACCATCATGGAAGAGTCGCGCGAAATCGTGGAACGGTTGAAAACCAACGAGAATCTACCCATCCTTACCTCCTGCTGTCCTGGCTGGATCAACTTCATCAACCACCACTTCCCCAGCCTCAAATACATGCCCTCAACGTGCAAGTCGCCCCAGCAGATGACCGGCGCGGTAGCCAAGAGTTATTACGCCAAGAAGATGGGCATTGCCCCTGAAGATCTCGTCATGGTCTCGGTCATGCCCTGTATCGCCAAGAAGTACGAAGCCGCCCTGCCTTACCAAAAAGTTAATGATCTCCCCGATGTCGATTATGTCATCACCACTCGGGAGTTGGCCAAGATGTTGAAAGAGGGATCGGTAGACTTGCAGTATATGCCCGAAGAGGACTTCGATCACCCGCTGGGTGAATCTACTGGCGCTGGCGTCATTTTCGGCACGACCGGCGGCGTGCTAGAAGCCGCATTGCGCACAGTCTCCGAGCTGTATACGGGTAAAACACTGGAAGACGTGAACTTCACGGCTGTGCGCGGCACTACCGGTATCCGCGAAGCTTCGGTTCAGGTTAATGGACGTACGGTCCGTGTGGCAGCCCTCTCAGGACTGGGTAACGCGCGCAAGGTCTTGGAAAAGATCGTCTCAGGTGAAGAGCATTACGATGTGATTGAAATCATGGCTTGCCCTGGCGGCTGCGTCAATGGCGGTGGACAACCCTACACCCGCAACCGCGACGAGGTCATTGAGCAGCGCATGCGCGGCCTGTATCAAATCGACCGCAACCAACCGCTGCGCAAATCGCACGAAAATCCGTCGATCCAACAGTTGTATCAGGAATTCCTGGGAGAACCCGGCAGCCACCTGGCTCATGAGCTCCTCCACGTTCACGTGACCGAAGAGCCAGAATTGGCCTAAGGTTTTTCCAGCAAAATTTCACCCTTCCCCAAAGAAATACGGGTTGCCAACACGGCAGCCCGTATTTCTGTTCCTTGAGAAAACAAAGGGCAGACCAACTTCGTGAACCCACCTGTACGATACTCTACTCCAGCAAAGAACCGGAAAAACATCATGGTAATGATAGGAAATATCTCCTATTGAGATTTCTATTGTCTGGTTTTATAATCGGACAAATAATATCCGAATTTTACCAACAAGGAGTTTTGCATGTCCAACAAAGTAGCTACCGCTACCGCCGTTTTTACTGATCCCCCGATTGCCCAAAGCCTGTTCAACAGCCCGAAATGGGCCTGGTTATGGGTGCTTGCTCGCCTGTATGTAGGATATACCTGGTTGTCCTCCGGTCTTGGAAAACTTTCCAATCCCGCCTGGACTCAGACAGGCGAGGCGCTGAAAGGTTTCTGGGAACGAGCCGTCGCCATTCCTGATGCGCCGGCCCGCCCCATGATCGCCTTTGATTGGTACCGCGTCTTCTTACAGTCCATGATTGACGCCGGAGCTTACACCTGGTTCTCAAAGCTAATCCTCGCCGGAGAAATACTAATCGGCGTGGCTCTGATCCTGGGTCTATTCACCGGTATCGCTGCATTCTTTGGCGGCTTCATGAACTGGAATTTCATGATGGCCGGAACCGCCAGCACCAATCCGGTCCTGTTCACCCTATCGATCCTACTCATGCTTGCCTGGAAAACGGCTGGCTGGTGGGGCCTGGACCGCTTTGTCTTGCCAGCCTTAGGTACTCCCTGGCAGCCTGGCAAGGCCTTTGGGCGAAAATCTTCCGATCAGAGCTGAACGACTGCATCAGAGCACAGAATCAGTCCGACTGTTCCAACAAGCCACAGGGCAGGTGGAAAATCTCCACAACAGCCCTGTGGCTTTTTCATTGCGGCAGTTCAATGTTACCCACCTAAGGAAAGGTTTTCCGGGAGTTGCCGTGGTAGATTTCGTCACGCCAATTCCCAATGACCCCAAGGAAAGCCGCAGATTTTCGCCGCTAAATGCGGTAAAATGGGTGAAATTCCTTTATCCTTCCTCTATATCAGGTATCCAATATGCCGCTCTTAACCCCTGGGCGCCGCTGGCAGCCAATCTATTACCCATTCCGGAAAGAAAAACTCTCTCACAGCATTCTCAATACATTGGAAATGCTCTATAAAGGGCCGCTGTGGGGCTGCCGCCAGTGTGGAAACTGCTTGCTTCAGGAAACCGCTTTCATTTGCCCCATGGAATGTCCCAAAGGCATCCGCAATGGGCCCTGCGGTGGAGCGACCGAAGATTACTGCTACATCGACAAAACCCGTCCGTGCATATGGACCAAAATTTACGAACGTGCTTTTAAAATGGGCCGCCAGGAAAGATTGCTTGAGGTCATGCCGCCCCTGGATTGGGAATTGGTGGGCGCCGAGCAGATCGGCAAGCTGGTAGCGCAAATTCGAAAGAACGGCACAAGGAAAGTTCTTCGCGGGCTCACTTCCACCGATCCGGTCAAGCGCAAAGTAACCTGGGATGGCATTTTCCGCCCCGTGCGCCAACCGGATTGGTGGCAGGGCGATTCGGAATATCATGCCCCCGCGAATACCGAAACAGTTTCGCGCCTGGAAGCAGCCCTCAAAGCCGGGCAATTTGTTGTCACCGCTGAAATCCAACCTCCTCAAACCAGCGCCACCAACAAGCTCAAGAAAAACATCGAGATGGTGAAGCCTTATGTCACCGCCGTCAACTTCACCGATGGCGCATCAGCCACGCCTCGCATGTCCGCGGTGGCCTGCTCCACCCTGGCAGCCCAGCAAGCCGCCGAGCCCGTTCTGCAAATCGCCGCCCGCGACACCACTCGCGTCGCCCTGCAATCGGACGCGCTGGGAGCAAACGCATTAGGGATTTACAACCTCTTGTGTCTCTCCGGAGATAGCAACAAACTGGCTTCCACGCCCCAGGGCCGCATGGACATCCTCGACCTGGATTCCATCCAGATGTTGTGGATCCTGCGCCGTATGCGTGACGAAGGCCGTTATTTGGATGGGCGTGAGATCAAGTTCCCGCCCAAGCTGTTCCTCGGCGCGGCAGCCTCTCCATTCGCCTCGCGCCCCGAGTTCCAGGCTCTTCGCGAGCACAAGAAAGTTAACGCCGGAGCGCAATTCTTCCAGACCAACCTGGTCTTTGACCCCGACCGTCTGGACATCTGGTTGAACGAACTGGCCAAACGCAATGTCCTCGACAAAGTTTATATTCTGATCGGCATCCTGCCGCTCAAGACCTTCAAGGTCACAAAATACATGCAGGCCGAAATTCCAGGCGTGTTCATTCCAGACGCGATTATGAAACGGATGGAAGCCGCCGACGCAGCCGGGAACGCCGCAGAAGAAGGCGTGCAAATTACGCTAGAAATCATCGAGAAGATTCGCGCCAAGCAGGGTGTGCATGGCATTCACATCATGTCGGTGGGCTGGGAGGAGATTATTCCTCGCATTGTTACCGAGGCCAATCTCCTTCCCAAACCCAATCCGACTCCTCCGGAATCTCAACCAATAAACGTGTAATGCTGGACCGGAGTCCCCACAATTACCTTATGGAACACGCGCCGGTTTTGCTTGCTCATCGCATCCAAAATCGGTGACGGCTCGAACGTAGTGACTAGCAGCAGGTAGCGCCCTTCATCCATCTGCGCTAACAACTCATTGACCTTTGCCAGAGGAACCTCGCCGCGCTCCAAAAGTTCCGTCCCATTGACCGTGAACTGCGGCTCGCCCGCCACCCAATCAGGATCATTTTCCTCGCGAGGAATGTTGACGAGCATCTCCACCGAGGGCTGAACGCTCAACTCGACCTGGCCTACCGCCCTACGCAAGGTATTCACCAGGCGATTGGCATCCATGCCACCTATCTGAGCAACCTGCGCCAGCGTAGCCAGGCGACCCACTGTTCGCCGCAGCACCGGATTCTTGAGATTCTTAAACGGCGGGGCGATATGGACGATTTGGTCCTCTAACTGAGGATATGCTTCCAAGACATCGAACAATTTGCTTTGACTGGTGATTTCCATGCCAATCACTCCGTCTATTCGGCTGTTGCGACTGCATCGTAGGCTAACAGGCGCTGCTCGCCTTCCAGCGAACGCACTTCGCTCAAGTCTTGGGTCACTTCCAGCGTGCCCAGGTATCCTCCCTGGCTGTCTCTCACGGCATAGTAACAGATATATATCAACCGTCCGCCCATGTTAATCCAGAAACGAGCCCGGTCCTGCTTGCCGGATTTGAAGTCTTTCACAATCTGATTGACGATATGCACGCTCTTGGGCGGGTGGCAATACTGCACCTTGCGCCCCAAAATTGCCCGTGAGCGGTCAAATATTCGCTCTCTCCCCGGTGTGAAGTATCGCACCGTATCGTCTTTATCCACGAAGGTCAGGTCGAAAGGCAGCGTGCTGAAGGTGGCGATGAGTTCTTCCAGTGTAAAGCTCCCCGTGGGCATCTGCACTTTTCCAGCCGCCGCAGCAGACTTACGAATCTCCTGATGCTGGCCGCCCTCTGGCGCCCACTCAAACTGTGGAGCGTACAAGCAGTATCCATATTCATCGCTTTGCAAGTAAATCTCATACCAATCCTGCTCGGTCAGCAAATCCAGCGCAGTCGGGAACATGATCTTTTCTTCTTTATAGATCATATCATCCACTGCTTCGATCGCCGGAGCCACCGTGAAAAGGTTGAATGCTTTCGCTTCAGCCGCGCTCATCGACTCGGTTTGCTGCAAACCCGCGATGGTTTCCCGCAGTAAGCCGCGCACTTCATCATGCTTTCCCCACATGACCATCGCCGGACCCGGCAGGTTGTTCTTCTCAAAATAGGGAAAGAGCAAATACTCTTTGCGCCGGTAATGCTTATCGGCATCCATCAGGTTATTCAGTTGCTGCTGAATGACCCGCATGGTGTCGGTAGCGTCCTGCTCATCAGACAGGGTATCCAATGTCTTCATCGATAACCGAATGGAAGCAGTGGTTTTCATCAACTCGCGGTTTTCCTGCACAAAGGTATGCACGGGATGTCCCGGAACGGTCTCCGGCGTCTCCTGCAGATCGAGGTGCTTCTTCAAGACGCGCGTATGTGTATCGCACAACTCCTGAATCCGCTCCGCCGGAATGCCTTCCTTCACCAACTGCACTTCCATCATGAAAACATCGCTGTAGTCAGCCTCATCCAGCATCGTTTCCAGTTGCATTTTCACTTTTTCTTCGGTCTCGCCTGCATCCAACTGACGCACCAGGCTTTTCATAATTTCTATCCGCTTTTGTCGATTGTTGATAACTTCGCTCATGGGAAAGATCCTTTTCACAACAAAATTTGATATCAATATCCAAATTATAACTGCCATTTCCGCTAAATAATATGATATTTATCATATTATTTCAATTATAAATAGCCTGTTATGGATGCGGAGCGAAATTCAGATAAAACGCTCTGATTTATGATAGACTTGCCAACATATGAAACCCTTCACTGCCCTCACCAACCCCGGAAAGCTGCGCCGCCTGCGCGAACTGGCCAAGTTAGCCCTCACCCACTACGACCTCGATCGACCTCAGATCGCCTTTCACTGCTTTGAAACCAACCTGCTCTTCCGGGTCACCACTCACTCCGGAGAGCATTTCATGTTACGCCTGGCGTATCCCGGTTGGCGCACATTGGAAGACCTCCAGGCAGAAGCAATCTGGTTGCAGGCGATTCACCAGGACACTGACATTCGTGCCCCACGGATCCTTCCCACCCGCTCGGGTGAGTTCGTCCTGCCCGTCAGCTTGCCTTCAATCCCTTCTCCCTGGAATGTCAGCCTCATGACTTGGGCGCCGGGGCGTCTCCTGGGTCATTATCTGAACGAACACAACCTGGAGAAGATGGGATCATTATTTGCCCGCCTGCACCAGTACAGCGCCATTTGGACCCCACCTGCTGGATTCTCCACCCGCCGCTTCGAGCATTGGCTCTCGCGGGGCGAACCCAACCGGATTGTTGGCAAGGACCTCTCTGCTGAAGCCGCAGCCCTGCCGCCTGCATCTCTCAACCTGCTCGAACGGATGAGTCAAACCGTCGAAGCAGCTTACGCCGCCATTGACCGGGCCGACCTGCGCGTCATTCACTGCGATCTGTGGCACGACAATATCAAGCTACACCGGGGAGAATTGATTCCCTTCGATTTCGAGGATACTGTATGGGGATTCCGTGCCCATGACATCGCCATGGCCATGCTCGATCTTCTCGAAACCGCGGGAGAAGAACGCTACCCGGCCCTGCTGGCAGCCTTCAAGCGCGGCTATACGGCGCTGTTAGACTGGCCCGTCGATCCAATCGAAATATTGCAAATTGGACGCCTGCTGTGGATGGTCAATTGGGTAGCTCGTAACCAGGCCCAACATCTGAGCCGCATGGTTGAGCGTCATATAACGGTGTTTGAACACTTTGAACAGACCGGGCAGGTGACGCTCCCACAAGAGTAGTCCTTATACAAAATATAAACCGGTCTTTACTGGAATCCAGGTACCATGCAAAGTGACCAAACTAATTGGCCTACTTTGCTGATTCGAGGAGCCAGGGATATGACCAGGTTTAGGATTGCTTATCGTTGGATTTTTTCCTTCATATTCACCATCACACTCGCCGGCTGTACCGTGGATGCTCAGAGCGCGCCAGTTCCTCCGGTGGATGCGGAAGAAAATATCGCCGAAGGCGAGACCACCCGCGCCAGTAATTGGGACGAGGTTAGTCATGGAAACGAAGTTGCCCCCAACTACGAGATTGTTTTCCCGCAAGACTCGGTGAATCGGATTGACATCACCGTGACTGAAGAAGCCTGGGCGGCCTTACAAGAAGAGATGGAAGAGCAGTTTGGGCCATTCGGGGAGGGGGATCGCCAGGGTCCTGGTCGTCAGGATTTCAATGGTCAACTACCAGGCCAAAACCCACCCGAAGGCTGGGAACCCCCAGCGGGGCAGCAGCCCCCCCAGGATGGCAATCCCCGTGGGTTAGTGCCGCAAGGACAAGCTACCCGCCAGGCTCCCGGCGGATTCCAGCCGGGCGACCGACCTGGAGGGGGTATGGGCGGCATGGATTTTGGCGACACCTCGTATATTGAAAGCACGATTGGCTTTAATGGGGAAACCTGGGAGAATGTCGGATTCCGCTACAGTGGCAACTCGACCTTGCGAACTTCCTGGAGCAACGGCACCCTAAAAATTTCCTTCCGCCTGGATTTTGATGAGTTCGAGGACCAATACCCCGCCATCGAAAACCAACGCTTCTACGGTTTCAAGCAGCTTTCGTTCAAGAGCAACGCGATGGACAATTCTTACCTCCGCGAAAAAGTGGCCGCAGACGTTTTCCGTGACGCAGGCGTGGCCTCTTCACAAACCGCATTCTACGAGGTGTACATCGACTATGGCGAGGGTCCACAGTATTTCGGCCTCTTTACAGCGGTTGAAATCGTGGACGACACATTAATCGACACCCAATTTGCGGATGGTTCGGGAAACGTGTATAAACCCGAAGGCAACGGCGCGGCGTTCGTAGAAGGCACTTTTTCGGAAGAATCGTTTGAAAAGCAGACCAATGAAGACGAAGCCGATTGGAGTGACATAAAAGCCGTCTTCACCGCCTTGCATTCCGAGGAGCGCACAACGAACCCCGAGGCGTGGCGTGCAAACCTGGAAGCCGTTTTTGATGTCGACGCCTTCATTCGCTGGCTGGCGGTTGACACCACCCTCCAGAACTGGGACACGTACGGGGCGATGGCGCACAATTACTACCTGTATACCGACCCAACCGACGGACTGGTCACCTGGATCCCCTGGGACAACAATATGTCTCTCAGCGCCTCATCCGGCCCGGGCGGCGGTGGTCGGATGGGTAAAGTGCGCGAGTTGGACCTGACAGCGGTGGATGAACAGTGGCCGTTGATCCGCTACCTGATGGATGATCCGATCTACCGGGCCCAATACAACCAATATCTGGAAGAAACCATCCAGGGAGCTTTTGAACCCGAAGCCATGGCTGTCACATATCAAAAATACCACAACCTGATCGCCCCTTATGTCGAAAAGGAAGAGCAGGGCTTCACCCAAGTCCAATCCATGAAAACCTTCGACTCCGCTCTCGACGAGTTGATCCAGCACGCCCAATCACGCGCCAGAGCAGTAGAGGAGTATCTGGCTGGGCAATAACTCACACACAAATTCCCCGAAATCACCGGTTTTTGGGAGAAAATGTTAAAATACCTCTGCTTCTGGCGAGCCCACTCGGGGCTTGCCTGGGCGGAGGTTTTTTCAAATGTCCATTCTTTTCGGCGTCCACCCGGCAGACCCCGATCATCCCGGCTTTAGCGACTGGTTGGCCTCTGAAGGCGTGGAACTTCCCCTTGAAAAAGGTCGTTTTCCAACGCTGACTGAACTCCTCGAAACCTTGCAAACATTCACAGGTTCGCCGGTGCAACTCGAGGAAATAACCGGAACACTCATCAGTCTGGGCCATCCAGAGCAGCCAGACTTTGCTCAGATTCTGGGTGAAATTGCCGCCGATGGATACTTTCACTTTTCTTTTGAAGGTTCGCAAAATCGAGAGCGAACCATGGTCGCGATTCTGAAGCTTCTTTCCGCTTACTGTGGCCCATTTGTTCTCCGCGAACAATTCGGATCCACTCCTCTGCTGATCCAATCCAATACCGATGTAGAATCCGCCCTCATCGAATGGCATCAGCGCTTTCGAACAAAATATCCCAGTTCAACCGGCTAATCACCGGATATCGAGGTGGTATGGAAATCCATTATGAGTCTCTCCAGAAACAGGAAGCCGCTAAGTTCGCCGCTCGAGAAGCCGATTGGCGCAACGGGGCCATTGTCTATCAGGTGATCGTAGATCGCTTCGCTCCATCCACGGACCTTGCCTCAAAACAACATCTCTACGAAAAGCCGCGCACACTCCGCTCCTGGAACGAACTCCCCACCCGCGGGCACAGTCTGCCCGAGCATCATGTTTGGACGCACGAAGTGGATTTCTGGGGTGGCGACCTTGCCAGCCTGCGTGGCCAACTGGATTACATTTCGGATCTGGGGGCCGATGTGCTCTATCTGAACCCCATCCACCACGCCTATACGAACCACAAATACGACGCCACCGATTACATGGTAGTTTCGCCCGAATATGGCACGCATGCCGACCTGACCGCGCTCATTCAGGCAGCCCATTCGGCTGATATGAAGGTTGTTCTGGACGGGGTTTTCAACCACATGGGCCGAAAAGCCCCCATTTTCCAAAGCGCGTCCACCAACCCTGACAGCCCGTACCGGGAGTGGTTTTACTTTGGCGATACGTTCCCCCGCGGAGTACGCCTGTGGGCCAATGCGCCCAGCCTGCCCGAATTGAACTATGAAAATCCCGCCGTCTGCCAGTACATTTATGCTGCCTCCAATTCGGTGGTGCGCAGTTACTTGCGCCAAGGGATCGATGGCTGGCGTTTAGATACGGCCTTCGAGTTAGGGTTCAACTTCCTGGCGGAACTGACTGCCGCAGCTCACGCCGAAAAGCCGGGCTCGCTGGTGGTAGGTGAAATCTGGAACTATCCCCAGGATTGGTTCCCCGCCGTAGATGCTGTCATGAACTTCACCCTGCGTGAAACGCTGCTGCAATTCCTCAATGGCAGGCTCACCCCTGCCACAACTGGCGACTTTTTTGCCCGCCTGGTCGCTGATGCTGGCATCGAACCGCTGCTCAAATCCTGGGTCTTACTAGACAATCACGATCTGCCCCGCATCCCTGCTTCCCTCCCCGACCTTCGCGACCAACGCCTGGCGCAGGTACTGCAATTCACCCTGCCTGGTTCTCCCAACCTGTATTATGGCAGCGAATTAGGCATGCAAGGAGGCGAGGATCCCACCAACCGCGCTCCCATGCGTTGGGATATGGTCACCCCTGAAAACGAAACCCTCCAGTGGCACAAGACGCTCATTCAACTCCGCAAGGCTCACCGTGCTTTGCGGATCGGCGATTATCGCCAGGTGCTATCCAGCAAGCTCCTGGCTTTTGAGCGCTGCACGGATAAGGTAGCCGAAACGTTGATCATCGTGGCCAACCCCAGTGAGGAGATCGTAGAAGAAAAATTGCTCGTGCCTGACTCACGCATCATGAACGGCGCCCACTTTTTGGATCTGCTCGGGAGCCAACAGCGTCATGTTCTTTATTCAGCCATTCTGGATGTGCGCGTGCCGCCCAAATCTGCGCTGGTTCTCCAACCTCAGGTTGGCCCCTTTGACGGCTACACGCCCTTCAAACGCATCCCTTGAACGCACCTCATTCCCATGCGGATGGATCATTAAGAATGATAACTGCTTAGCTGGGCCCAGAAGCGCCTCTTTTCTTCACCCGCCAACGTACCATAAAGAACCTTCATACCATCGCCAAGAAAGTGATCACCACCCTATGACTACCATTGAGCAACCAGCCGGAGTCCAGGAGCAAATCCGAAAGGATTTCCGTTGGAACTTCATCGTTAACATGCTGGACGGAACCAGCTTTTGGTTCGGGATCAGCTTCATGTCCGCGGCGGTCATATTACCGTTGTATGTTAGCCATTTCACCGACAACCCCTTGTTCATCGGCTTGATTCCGTTCTTCGGTACCGCCGGCTATCTTGTGCCCCAGTTATTCGCTGCCAACGTCGTCGAACGGGCTCCAATCAAGAAATTTTTTCCGGTTACGCTGGGGTTTTTTCTGGCGCGGCTGCCCATCTTCCTCCTGGCTCCGGCAGCTTTCTTCCTGGCAGCCAACCAACCCACCTTTGCCCTCATGGCTTTCTTCTTGCTCTATGCCTGGCACACGGTTGGGACGGGCTGGCAAATCGTCGGCTATCAGGACATGATCGCGAAAATCATCCCCGTGGACAAACGTGGCCGCTTCTTTGGAATTACCAACTTTCTGGGCAACGGCATGGGCATCCTCGGAGCGTTGGCTGTGCCATTCGTCCTGGGCAAGTATCCATTTCCTCAAGGCTTTGTGATCTCATTCGCCATCGCCGGCGTACTCATTTTCCTCTCCTGGTTCTTCCTTTCACTCACCCGCGAGCCCGCGATCCACAATAACAAACCCGCTGTATCCGAACTGGACTACCTGCGCTCCCTCCCCCAGGTCTTGGGCAAAGACCGCAACCTGCGCATGTATCTGCTGGCTCAAGTCTTATTTTCTCTAAATGGCATGGCATCCGGCTTCCTGGTGGTGTATGCCGTTAAAACCTGGAACATGCCCGATGCGCAAGCCAGCGGTTTCACAATTGCCATGCAGGTCGGTTTGGCACTGGCAAATCTGCTTTTTGGTTTTCTCGCAGACCGCAAAGGCCACAAGCTGAATCTGGAACTCTGCGTGCTAATCAGCATTCTGAGCCTGGGCATCGCCATTGTAGCGCCCAATCCGCTGTGGTTCTTTCCCATCTTTTTCCTGCGTGGAGCCATTGGCGCAGGAACATACATCTCGGGCGTATCCATCGTCTATGAATTCACCGACGCCGAGAATCGCGCCACATACATCGGCCTGGCGAACACTATCCCCGGCATCATGGCCGCTATCGCTCCATTGATCGGGGGTTGGTTGGCCGGGGCTGTCAGCTACCAGGCCATGTTCATCCTGGCGGCCATCCTTGGAGTCATTAGTTGGGCGGTATTCCACTTTGCGGTTCGCGAACCACGTCAATTGAATGCTTCTCGCGTGCCGTGAGCCAGCAACACCGATTTTTCCTGGTCTATTGACCAGTCCCGCCCCCCACTTGTGGGCGGGGGTGTTTTATGCCAATCCAATTATGATAGGTTTATTCAATTGATTGGAGTTCACCATGAACCGATATTCATCCCTCACATGGCTAGTCCCAGTGATCATCCTACTCGCCACCATTACTTCCTGCGTAGGATTATTCGTTTCGGGCGGCAAAGGCCCGTACACTTTCACATCGACTCACGGAGTGGCTGTCGAAATGTACGGCAAAGGAATTTATCAATATGACTCGCTTATGGCCGGAGCCGGTTTCCGTGGAACTGATGCTGTTGTTTTGGCCGTAGGTATTCCGTTCTTGCTGTTAGCGCACGTCTTGGCCTCTCGCGGGTCGAAGAATGGGCAAATTCTTCGTATCGGAGCCCTGTTCTTCTTTCTCTATAACGGCGCATCTATGACTTTTTCAGCAGCCTTCAATCCGCTCTTCCTGGTTTACACCGCCTTGTTCTCGACGAGCTTATTCGCCACCATTGTTGCGCTGACCACCTTCGATCTCCCGAACCTTCCACAACGAGTGCAGGCAGGGTTTCCCCATCGCGGATTAGCGATATTTCTATTCATTGCCGGTATCTGCACTTTCTTATTATGGGTGAGTGAGTTGGTTGGCCCATTACTCTCGGGCGCCGCGCCCGCTATGTTGGGACCCTACACGACCATGTACACCCACGGCTTTGACTCAGCCGTGATATCACCTGCCGCAGTACTCATCGGGATCTTTGTGCTGCAACGAAAACCTCTCGGTTATCTGCTGTCTGCGCCCATCCTGATCCTTTGTGCTCTGGTTGGT
Source organism: uncultured Anaerolinea sp. (assembly GCA_964403875.1). GTDB lineage: Bacteria > Chloroflexota > Anaerolineae > Anaerolineales > Anaerolineaceae > Anaerolinea. The sequence continues at coordinate 19,227 of CAYOHX010000023.1, forward strand.
ATCGTGGTCATCGGGCAAACGATCAGCCAAACTCTGGCCGGAATCACCTTCCCCATAGGGGTTTACATTGGAATGGTTGGTTCGTGGATTATTATGGGCGCGTTTGCCGTTGGCCTGACCCTGGCCTATTTTAAGAATCTCTCTTGGACTCAGGTGAAATAATGAAACACCAAAAAATTCTTCGCTGGCTTGTCGCGGCTATCTTCCTCCTCGCCCTCATCGCCGCTGGTTTGGGCCTGTTGGATGCAACTCCTGGTGAACCCTTTGCCTATACCAATCATCGTGGCGAAGCTGTCATGATCAATGGCCAGGGACTTTACTACTACGATACGGTGAGCTCAGCGGCTCAAATGCAAGGCAACGACTTGATCACCCTCTTGGTCGGCCTCCCCCTCTTAGCCATCTCTGCCTGGAAAGCCTTCCAGGGCTCGCTGCGTGGACGGCTTCTCTTGACCGGAACTTTTGGCTTCTTTTTATACACCTACATGTCCATGTCCACCCTGACTTCGTTCAATCACCTGTTCCTGGTGTATGTGGCGATTTTTATCCTCAGCCTCTACGCGTTCATCCTGGCGATGATGTCGTTTGACCTCGCCACCTTGCCGCAATGTTTCTCTACCAAATTGCCCCGCGGCTGGATCGCGGGCCTCCTGTTTGCCGTGTCCGCCTTTTTGGGGTTAGCCTGGCTGGCGCGCATCCTTTCACCGCTCCTGCAAGGCCAGACACCCGCCTTGGAGAACACGACCACACTGGTCATTCAATTCATGGACCTGGCCTTAATTGCCCCTGCCGCCATCTTGGGAGGTATACTGCTCCTTCGCCGGAGTGCCTGGGGCTATCTTCTGGCGTCGGTCATGCTAACCAAAGGCGTCACCATGGGATTGGGTGTCAGCGCAATGGGCATTAACATGGCTTTGAAGGGCGTTCCTGACAGCTTGGGGATTCTGATCCCCTTTCTGGTCATCACAGCCGCGAATCTGACCATGGCCATCCTTTTGCTCAAAGCCGTGACCGACCGGTCCGAGCCATCCAAGCAACCCGCTACCGATTAACTTCCCATAAGACTCGTTCCAATGCCCACACCCCCAGGCCAACCAGCAGCGCCATCACAATAAACGGCAGCCGTACCTGGATGTTCTGACCCACTGCGACGACCAACAGTCCCGCGCCAACCGCCAAACCCAATGAGCGGAGGTGGGTTCTCTCTTGCAATCTTGAGTGGGCTTTCTGCTGGTCATACCCTTTTGGCCGCCGGATGTCCTCCAGCACCAGGTCCCACCCGGCCAGCGCCGCGGTTGCCCCAACCAGCATCAGCAGCCCATCCGCCCGCGAAAGCAAACCATACGCCGCCAGCGCGGTAAGCAATACCAGAGCGGTATTTGCCACCCATTCAAACGGCCATCGAACGGTAAAGATCATTGCCAGGGCAGCCAAAAGCGAAAGCGTGATCACAGCAATGGTCACAACCACACCCGCCTGCCAGTTATAAGCCAATCCGCCTGCCAGGCAGATTGCCGCCGCGACTGGGCAGGCAAAGCGCAATATTCGGGAAAGTGTCAACCTGGTCTCACGCCGCATCATGGGATCAGTCCCTTTTGCCGCTGAAGCCCGTTGGGTTGAAAATGCGCAGGGTTGAGCGCTGCGCTCACCAACGGATACAACGGCTCCCTCACCCGCCAATTGATCACCGGAACCTGCATCTGGGCGATATCGCGCAGGAGCAAACCACGTTCCAGACGCGCCGCTTGGTAAGCGAACCCGGTTTCCGGCCGATCACGCATCACAGGGGGTGCTGCTGGATCGGCCAGTGATATCGCCCTGGTTGGGTCGCTTCCCATAAAGTCGAAAGGATCAGGGCTGATAAGCAATCCCTGGTAGCCAGACGCGCGCAGACGCAAGAAAAAGAGCCGGTCATTCCGCACCAACGGAGAAATGACAATCAACAACGCCCGGCTGGAAAACATACGCAGCGGAAGGTAGTCCGAAAAATCAGAGATCCCCCCGCCGCCAACGCGAGTATTGGCCAGGCAACGCAGGATTTTGGTGAGTTGCACTTTGCCATACCCGGCAAAAACTGGTTCTACTTTACCGCCAAACACCAGCATACTGACCCGGTGACCCTGATGCAAGAAGGACTCGGCCAAAGCCGCCGCGGCGGTTGCCGTATGGTCGAACAGTGTATCCTCCACACCACTGACTGGATCGAGGATGCTCAGATTGGTTTTCTCACGCGCATCCACGATCAACCCTACATCCGCGATCTCCTCCTGCTCGAACTCCTTGGTGAATAATTTCCGAGGATGCCGAGCGGTCAACCGCCAATCTAACCAACGCAGCGGGTCGCCAGGCTGGTATTCTCGCACGCCCCAAAAATCTGTGCCGCTGCCACCGATACGCGCCGGAATGGAGCCTGGGGCGTGCAGCGTGGAGCGCGGGCGAAGCGTCAAGCGCCGCATTGCCGATCGATCTGGCATGACCTCAATTTCGCCTGGCGCAGCCAGCAAATACTCTGTTTCCACAACACCTAACGGATCACTGACCCAGGCATGGACGTTCTTCCAGGCGTAATTGCCGCGTTTTTCTCGACAGGAATAGACCAACAACGCCTCTTCTCCGGCAGGCAGAGCCCCTCGCCAGTGAAGCTCGCCCTCAGTGATCACCAGGCCCTCCGCAGGCACATCGCGCAGCACAACCCGATCGAGGCTCATTCCCAAATTGCGCACACGCACGCGCACCTCCAAATGGGGCGCTTCATCGGCCTCGTCTCCAACTTTCCGTCTGACCTGGCGTTCCGCCTCCAGGCTCACTTTCTCTCGCACCGGGTACTGGAAAATCGCCACGCCCAAGTAAGCTAGAAATGGCAACGCCATCCAGGCCAGATCACCACTGCGCGTTATCATCGCAGTAAGGAACAGGCCTACCACCAACAGCGACACGATCAAGGTCTTAGGATTCATGGTCCTTGTTGAGCACAGGTACCCGAACAGATCGAGCAATCTCACCAGTCAACGTAACTTCCGATTTCTTCGTCCCCCACAGGCTCGGGTCGAGAATGATGCGGTGGGCAAACACAGGAAGGATAAACTGCTTGACGTCATCTGGCATGACGAAATCCCGACCTTGCATGGCAGCCCAGGCGCGAGACAATTTGAGTAACGCCAGCGATCCACGTGGGCTCACGCCCACAACCACTTGGCGGTGGCGGCGCGACTCATCGGCCAGATTGACGATGTACCGGCGCACATCGGGATCAACGTACACCTCTTCAATGGCGGCGCGCATTCCGAGGAACACTTCCGGTGAAATGATCGGCTGGAGTTGAACCACATCCTGCTTACGCTCAGCTCGCCGCCGCAAGATTTCATCCTCCTCCTCCACGCCGGGGTATCCAATCGACAGTCGCACCATGAAGCGGTCAAGCTGCGCTTCGGGCAGCGGGAAGGTTCCTTCGTACTCAATCGGATTCTGTGTGGCAATCACGATAAAGGGATGCGCCAGGGGCAGCGACTCACCTTCCAGCGTCACCTGGTATTCCTGCATGGCCTCCAACAACGCCGATTGAGTCTTGGGTGAGGCGCGGTTGATCTCGTCGGCCAGCAGCACATGGGTAAAGATGGGTCCCCTGCGCAGTACAAAGCGATTCTGGTTACTGTCAAACACATAACCGCCAGTAATGTCACCGGGCAGCAGGTCGGGGGTGAACTGGATCCGCCGGAAATCCATTCCCAGCGCGGTAGCGAAGCTGTTGGCGATCAACGTCTTGGCCAGGCCGGGGAAATCTTCTAACAAGATGTGTCCACCTGAGGATAGAAAAGCGGCCATCAACAAGCTCAGCACAGGGCGTTTGCCTACTACGGCCTTCTCGACTTCATCAATCACCTGACCGCTCAGCGCGGCCACCTGCTCAAGGGTTACTGTGGTTTGGGGGTTCGGTATCATCGCGGTTCTCCAGCATGGTTTCCATAAAATTGAGGACATTCTCAACGGACTGTTGGAGTTCGGCTGTCTCCTGTCCAGACCACTTCCTCCACCATTTCCGCGGGAGGTCGGGAATGGAGATTAACTTCTGGATGAAGTTTTGCGGCTTTGGTTGAACTGGAGAAGCAAACAAAAAATCGTAAACAGGATCAGGCAGCGGTATTTGCCGCTGCCTCAAAGGCTCATAGACTTCGGAAAAGGTCGCCTCTTGCTGGCGAGAAGAATGCAGCGTGACCAACATCTGGAGCAACTCGTTCTTGAGCTGCTGGCGCATGTCGAGGTAATTGGTTGCCAGGAGAATCCGGTTGAACCATTTTTCAATACTCAACACAGCATCGTTCTGCCCTGCCACTTCAAACGGTCCAGTCTCACTCCCGCGGCCAACCAGACGGCGCGCGATCCAGATAAACGCGACCAAGACAAAGATGCCCCAATAAACATACTGGTCTATGCTCAAAATGAAGATTCGAAGGATGAACCAGACCGCCACGGCAAGAGGTCTCAAGATACGTTCAATCACAAAAGGCGCAAATAACAATCCGAGGAAGGTGAGTGTGCCCAGAAATACTAGAAAAAGTGCGATACGCTGGCGGCTACTCACCTGGAGCTCCTCTTCTGTGTTTGCCGGCTAAATTGGATGATCGCCTCTAGACAAGCCAGAGCTTCGCGTTCATCTTCCAATCCAGGCTGCCAGCGTCCGTAACGCACAGCATTGAACAGACGTGTGAGTTGCTGGACTGGCGCTTCCGGGAAACCCTCCTCTGCCAGCAATCGTTCAAAGTCGCCCGTGGTCATGTAGGCCTGGCGTTCAATGCCGTGATCTTTTTGGAGCACATTGCTCATCTGGCGATAACACTGCAAGATCACCTCGCGCAGGCTCATCCCAGCCAACAGCGCCTGACGCGCCTTCTCTGCTTCTTGCTCGAGATGCAGTAGAGTCTGGTTGGGAGCCGGGCGGGCTCGAACCACCCAGACCGCCACCAGCGCCACACCCACCACCAGCAGGATACCCACAATCCATGTCAAGACAGGCGGAGGCGAGCCAAGCGGAACCGTTTCGATCACCATTGGGATGGGGGTCATTTCCTGTTCCAGTTCCATGACCTCCCCAGAAGGAATCATCAAAGAAGCCAACATCAGAAAGCCGACCAAACCCAGGCAAATGACCAATGAACGGATCAAACGTTTTACGAGTTCGTTCCACGGCGTACCGCGAATTGCGTTGAAGATGGCCCACACCGCAACAATCGCCACCATGCTCATCAACAAGGTGAAGAACAAATTGTTGATCTTATAGTTGCTCGCCTGGCCTTCTCCCGAAACGCCGATTCTGACCTGGCCATTTTGCACGCGTGGAACGGGCTCTCCCGGCTGGAACTCCAACAACGGTAAAGCTACAGCAAGCAGCGTCAGCGCGGCAGTGAAGAGGATGAAGAAAAAAAGAAGCTTACGCCTCGTTGCGAAGGACACGGAAGATTTTTCTTTCAGAGCTGGAATTAATCTACCAGATGATTATATATGAGTTCCAAGATTACGCTACTTGAATTACAATCCTCTAGTCACAACAGTTTCTGAGGTACACACCGCCTCTCACCGCATTAAGAGATCGTCGCGCAGCTCAGACAAGAGGTACGAAAATGAAGCACAAGAAATCGCAGCATAAGCCGACAGGCTCGAATTCGATACGTTCGAATGATCGGATCAAGGAAGTGTTAACCAATATCAGCGCCCTTTGTAGTGAAGGGAAACGAAAAGAAACCTTCGAACTTCTGCTGCCTCTTCTCCGTCAATTTCCTCGTGACGTTTCCGTCCTCAAAACTGCGGTGGATGTATACGATTCTTTCGGTTTACCGTGGAATAAAATCTACTACCTACGCCAGTTAGCGGAAGTAGACCCCAATCTGTTACTTTGGTTGGCCCAGAGCTACGAAGAACTACAACTTTCGGTATTAAGCCTACAAACTTTGCGCCGCATCGAGAAAATGATTCGTGACCCCCAAGAGCTCGAAAAAATCCGAATGCTTATCTCTGTTGCCGAAAACGAAATCCAACCCGTTGTTCATACGTTCGCAAAAAACAGACAAACCGCAGAATTAGGCCTTAAGCTCATGGAGGAAGCTCAAATTGCGCTGCATCTGAGCAATAACAAGGATTGTATCGAACTCAACCTTCGAGCATCTAGGGAGCTTCCAAACTTTCCACCACCGCTTAACAACCTTTCTCTGGCTTATTTTTTCAGTGGTCAATGGAAGCATGCCATTCAAATCACTCGAGGGGTCCTGAAGAATCACCCCAACAATCTTCAAGCACAAGCCAATTTAATCCATTTCCTGGCCTGGACCGGCGGACTACCAGAAGCACAGGAGATTTGGAAGCAGATCCGTATTCTCGCGCCTACCAATGAAAACACCTTTCGCAAGTTCGTTGAAACAGCAGCAATCATGGAAGATGACGAAACCATCTTCAAACTACTTCGCCCACATGATTATGAGACTTTAGACGAGCAGTCTCGTTTCTATCTGGCTGTGGCTGAGGCAAATCTAGGAAAATCGAGTGCTCGGAAAAAGTTCCGTGCCCTCGCAAATCAAGGATATCCTGGAGCACAGGAAATCTTGATCGCCATTCGAAACGGGAAAAAAGGACGCGGTTTTTATGAACGGTTCTCCTATAAGATTTCAAGCGAGTATTTACCGGCAGAACTCCATAACCTATTGAATGAATCCAAGAAAAACGAAACGCTTGATAGCCTGTCCAATAAACTAAAACAACAAGCCTCCCGCTATCCTCAATTGATCCTGGCGGCAAAAAAATTGATTTACGAAGAAGACATGTCAGAGGCCGGTTGCCAGCTTCTAGTAGACATTGCCTCGCCCGAAAGTTACACGGTCTTGCGTGAGTTCGGAATGGGTCAGGTTGGTGATAAACAAGCCCGGATACATGCTCTCAATTTACTCCTCGATGCAGGGCAGCTACCTAATGGAAGCCGAATGCAAATATGGGACGATGACAAATGGACCGAAGTCGAGCTTCGTCGGATTATGGTCTCGGACGAAGATGACCGTCCTTATTCAATGCCGGTCAAGAAGATCCTCGACCAGGGTTTGCGGTTATACAAACAGGGGAAGCAAGCCGAAGCTGAGGAAAAATTCCTTCAGGCCTTAAAAATGGAGCCTCGCGCGAAGGAAGCGCTCAACAACCTGGGAACCATCTACTTTCAGGCGGGTCAAACAGAGCATGGATTGGAAATGTTCCGGCAGGCTGTAGAGATCGATCCCCTTTACATCATGGCGCGGTGTAATATTGCTATCCATCTAATAACAGAAGGTCGCATCGAAGCAGCACAGGAGATGCTCATCCCGCTTGGATCAATCGAAAAAGCCTCGTCCCAAGGTATGAGTTTTCTTTCTTATACGCGCGCGCGACTCGCTTACATCAAAGAAGAATACGAGGAAGCAGAAAACCAGGCAGAAATGGCCCTACGCTTCAACCCTGATAATAAGCACGCCCAGGAGTTACGGGACAATGCAAATCTAGCCAAGACTTTGAAGTCTTTTACAGATAGTCCTTTCTTCGCTCGTAGTGAAGAATTTCGCGCCCGCGCTCGCCAAAAGCTCCAGAGGAGGATATCCAATCCCGCCCCTGCGATTGCAGAAGTGCTGGCGATCTTCTCTCGTGAGATCCTTCAAACTATTACCCGAAAATGGGCTCCCTATTCAGGATGGAGTACTTTCAAAAAAGCAGAGTTGCTCAAGTATCTTGAGGGGATAATGCTCGATCCGGACCATGTCGACAGGATGCTAACGGCTCTTCAAACAGATGAAAAAGTAGCCTTGCAGAATATTCTTAGCATGGGTGGAACGATCTCTTGGGAAGAGTTTTCTCACACTTACGATAACGACCTCGATGAATCACCTTACTGGCAATATCATGACCCCGAGACCTTGATGGGGAGATTGCGATCGCAAGGCCTGATCGTAGAAGTCACTGTGGATGAACAATTACTTCTTGCCATTCCGCTGGAATTCCGTGCTGAAATGAAAAAGAAGTTCTGATATTTCTCAATCCAATGAAGGATTCTTGATAAAACTCTCACGGTGCAACGCTTCAGGTGACAAACGGCGTTCAAGCCTTTGGCCCTTTGGCCAAGGCCTGCACGTCATCGATTGCCTCATCGTCTGCAATCATCATCAGAACGTCTCCAGCATGTAATGCTGTATCGCCGCGAACAATGAGCACATGATCTTCTCGCCGGACGCTGGCAACCACCGAATTTCTCGGCCAATTCACCTGATGCACCTGTTTTCCATCGCAAAAAGAGCCGGCCTCAACAAGAATTTCCTGAACATCCACCCGCCCTTGCCGGGTTTGCAAGCGTTTGGGTAGCACTTCCCCTGGGATAAACCAAAAAGCCTCCCCGCCGTCAGCCATAATGGCATCCACCTCCGCCGCCAAATTTTCATAAACCTCGGTGGAAATCACGCCATCTTGTTGCAATCCCATAAATGCGCTGCGTTGAGCCCGTAAAATTTCCCGCCGGGCGGTGTCCATTTCCTCCGCCTCAAGAGCCGGCGCCCTCCGCAATGATTCGCGCACCGCTTCCGCCAGTAAAGCCAGTTGTTCTTCTAGCTTCGGACGAATCGTCTCCCAGGTATGCGCTGAAAGGAGGCCTTCGCGAAAACGCCGCTCCATGTGACTTTCTGCAGACCGAAGCGCTGTTAATCGCGCGTGACGTCTTTCATATTCAACCTGCTCAGGAGTGGTCATGACAATTCCAAGTCGCCGGATGAGTGGTCGCATCGTGGTTGCTTGCACCAAGAGCGTGAACAATACCACCCCAAACGCCATGGTACGCAGAAGCGTGCGATCATCGCCGAAACTGGCTGGCAGACTGAGCGCTAACGCCAGGCTCAAGGCGCCTCGCAGCCCACCCCAGGCCATGACATGCTGCCAACGTAAAGAGATCGGTTCTCCAATCCAGCGTGTCAGCAAGTTGATCCCATACACCACGATCAGCCGCGCCAGAATCACCCCTCCAATAGCCCAGGCGATCGGTTTCCAGGCTGCCGCCAGAGAAGGGATATCAACTTCCAGGCCAATCACCAGGAATACCAGGCTGTTTGCCAGGAAAGCAACATACTCCCAGAAATTGAACAGCACAATTCGCGTGGTCGGGCTCATACCTTGTGGCCCCAGGTTACCATTAATGAGCCCCGCCGCCACAACCGCTAATACACCGCTGAAATGAAGCTGCTCGGCAATTAGATAAGAGCCAAAGGCCAGCACAGTGGTCAGGGTCGTTTCAATCAGGTAATCATCTACATTCGCGATCAACCGGGAAACTGCCCACCCCAGCACCAACCCCACTACGATTCCACCCACCGATATTCGCAGGAAATCAAGAGCACTCTGCGCCAGGCTGAACTTCCCTGTGGCAACCACAACCAACATCAGATTGAACAAAACCAACGCCGTGCCGTCATTCAACAGGCTTTCACCCTCAATCAATACCGCCAGGCGTTTCGGCACTCCCAACATGCGGAAGATAGACACAACCGCCACAGGATCGGTGGCAGCAATTAAGGCTCCAAAGGTTAACGCCACTGGCAAGGAAATTCCCGCGCCCAGCGAGAGAATGCCCCCCACGATCAGCATGGTCAATATCACCCCTGGAACCGCCAGGAGAAATATACTCCTCAAACTACGCCGGAGTTCGTTGAATCGAAGGTGGAAAGCAGCCTCGAAGACCAAAGGAGGTACAAATAAAGCCAGGATCAACTCTGGTGTTAATTCGAGAGTCAGTTGCGATTGTGTGGTCAGTAATAGTCCAACAATGACCAACGCCACCGTGTAAGAAATTTGCAAGCGGCGCACCACAATGGCCACGATCGAAGCGATCAGCAGCAATTCTATGATCAATGTTTCCGTGGTCAGGAATTGATCCATTGTTCGGCCACCCCAATCTTAAATCTGTCATGATTCTCCAGCCTGAGAATCGCGCCTGTCCTTGACCTGCCTACTCAGTTTCGATGATCCCATCCTGTTCCAGGCGCTGAAGCATTTCACGCCCCAGGGGGGTAACCTTCATTTCCATCAATATTGGGTAATCGGCCCCCAGAAGCGGATGCGGGATAGAGCCTAACTCCAGAACGCCCAGATCGCGCAAAGGCTCGGCCACAATGGATTGAACGTCGCTATGAAAACTCATGCGCTGATCCATACCATTCGCTTGTATCGGCGCGGGACCAAAAAAGGCCATCAACTGGTCGGCGAACATCTCAAAAGGCAGGTACTTGTCTTCAGGTATTTTCAAAAGAAGCTTAAGCACAATTGGCCGGATATATTGCGTAGGGTAACTAGCCGGGCCATAGTTCGCCGCTATCCCCCAATTCACCTTGGTCCACCAGGTTAAACACATTTCCCACACCTGCGCAGCCTCTGGCAACTGCTGGAATTCCACACCCGCATCCGTGACCTTCCAGCGCCGTCCTGGTCCACCCTGCGCCCATCCGGCGCAAGAGGTCAAAACATGCAGGAGTTGCAACGCCCAGACCTCACTGCAACTCTGGATCTTGAACAAACGCTCTCCAACCTGTTCCTGGAACGAAATTGGCTTGGAAAGGCTGGCGCAGATTGTTTCGCCATCCTTCACGGGTAGGTTTCCGGTAGACTGGGTTCCAACCACCCGATTCACCAGCAAATAGTCCAGAAAAATCAGCATATCCCGGCGCAAGGCCAAGCTCCTGGCCTCCGCCCCGAATTGATCATCCAACGCTCGCAGCCAGGCCGCGTCAACAACCTTTTCTGGTAATGCAGGCCTTAAAACTTCTGGGTCATACGCCCAATCACTCGAGTCCAGGGTCTCGCGATTCTTCAGCCTGCGCAACTGGCGGTTGACTTCTTCTAAATCAAAGAAATCTGGATCGAACGGCCCGCCCCATTCCATATACTCTTCGTGGTGCTCATCCTGTGGATTACGAATGGCCTCCAAGAAATGCTCGTATCCTATCACGCCGCCAACATCCTCAGGCGGACAGGCGCGAGCCCCACCCAGGCACACCGGATGACGCATTTTTGGATCGGGCGGGAGTATTTTTTCCAGGACGACCTTGTGTTCCCACGAATCGCCAAAGTCGTACTCATATCGGATCTTCTCGCCGACCTTCAAGTCCAAATCCTTCAAACGCACTTCCCATTCATCTTCATCAGCCATATCGCCATATTCATTGAAGTCTGGGTCGGAGTAATCTACCCCATCGACTTCAAAGCGGTGCAAATGAGAGTCTGTCCACCCCATCACCACCTGGATGATATCGTGCAGCCTGCCTAACCGTAATATCGCTGGAACCTGAATTCGTCGCCAGATGGGCGGATGGGTGTGGTTCAGGCTGATCTTAAACTGGTAGATTGGGGCGTTTTTTGAAGGCATTGGAAGAATTTCTCTCAATCGAACGAACCGATCTTTGATTAGTTTAGCAGAAGTTCAAATTTTGTATATAACGCCTGGGCCCATCAATTTTTCCTGACTTCAAGGGCGCTTTTCAAGATTGCACAAATCCGCGAAAATCACCCATCCACGAGCGTTTCCTGCTATGATTAACTGCATCACCTTCAGGGAGGAACGGAGCGGATCATGAATCAACCCACCAAAATCTTAGGCATCTCAGGAAGCTTGCGGAAAAAATCTTACAATACCGCTCTTTTACAAGCCGCGGCTGAAATCCTGCCGCCAGGCATGAGCCTGGAGTCCTACGATCTGGCCCCATTGCCCATGTACAATCCGGATTTCGAAAAACCATTTCCAGATCCGGTTACTGACTTCCGCAGCCGGATCGCGGCAGCCGATGCTATTCTTTTCGCCACGCCCGAATATAACAGTTCAATCAGTCCCAGCCTGAAAAACGCCATTGATTGGGCCTCTCGCCCGCCCAATAAACCCCTCGACCGGAAGCCTGTCGCGATCATGGGCGTGACGACCGGCAACTTTGGCACCGTGCGCGCCCAACTGCAACTACGCCAAATCCTCACCCACGTAGGGGCGCTTCCACTAGCCAAACCCGAGGTCCTGGTTGCACGCGCCGAGCAAGTGTTTGACACCGAAGGACGCCTTGTGGATGAATCTGCCCGCGGCTTTCTGCGCGATCTGCTGGTGGCTCTCGGCAAATGGATAGAAACGCTGTCCAATTGACAGCCTGGCCGGCATCGCTTACAATCCGCGATGAGCGATGAGGCTCGCTTGACCCAACCGCCTTTGTGCTAATAGCCTCTACCATTTGTGCTATGGTAGAGGCTTATTTGTAACTACTCGGCCAGAGGCGAAAGAAGCCTGAATTCAGGAACTTTTCCCACCCTCTGAGCAGTTCTGTTTATTTTTTTCTTCCCGAGGTCTCCTTGAGCGTAATCCTGGGCCCGAATCTGGAAAAAATTCTCTTAATTTCCACCGGCGCAATACTCGGCGCGAATGCCCGCTATTGGATCGGGGACTGGATTGCCCAAAAATGGGGGGCGGCTTTCCCCTACGGCACCCTGGTCATCAACCTCACCGGCAGTCTCCTCATTGGCTTGTTCGTCTCCCTCGCCACCGAGCGTTTCCTGATCGACCCGCGTTGGCGACTTCTGCTGGTGGTTGGATTTTTGGGAGCCTACACCACCTTTTCCACCTACACACTGGAAAGTTTCAACCTCCTCGAGCGCGGTCAGTGGTTGTTGGGTTTGACAAATGCACTAGGAAGTGTGCTGGCCGGGCTGCTTGCGGTGGGTTTGGGTTTAATGATCGGAAGAAACGTATAATTGAATCTGGCTGAAGTTCTGCAATGAATCGCTGACCGAACGCAATTCTTTCGGAAGAAATGGGAGGTACGAGATGCCCGAACTCTCCTTGCAAACAAAGGCCCAACGACTGAGAATTTACATTGGTGAAAGCGACCGTTGGCGCGGAAAACCGCTCGATGTAGCGTTGTTAGAATCCCTGCACGCTCAAGGTTTGGCCGGAGCGACTCTCTTCCGAGGGACGGCTGGGTTCGGCGCTCATTCGCGCATTCACACATCCGCCATCGAGGTGTTGTCTGTGGACCTCCCCATCGTCATTGAGGTCGTCGACGCGCCCGAGAAAATTTCCTCTGCCATCGACTCTGTCTATCCTATGGTCCGTGAAGGCCTGATTACCCTGGAAGATGTTCAGATCGTTAAATACACCCATCGCTACCTCAACCCACTTCCTGCCGATAAGCTCGTCTCCGAGGTGATGACCCGCGAGGTGGTTTCAATTTCCATGAACAAAACCATCGCAGACGCATGGAAGCTGATGCTGGATAAACGCCTCAAGGCCGTGCCTGTCGTAGATCCCTCGGGCGGCGTGGTGGGCATTTTGACCGATGAAGACCTATTGGAACGAGCCGGATTAAGACAGCGCCTGTCGGTTGCCATTCGCCTCGATCAGACGGACATCGAGCAAGAACTCCACAACCTGGAAAACAACCCTCGCCGGATCGAAGAGGTCATGTCCCGCCCTGTGGTATCGATTGCGGAGTCGGAAACGCTGGGGGCTGCGGCGGCGAAAATGGTAAAATCCAACCTCAAGCGCTTGCCGGTGGTCAACGTCGCCGGACGATTGGTGGGAATGCTTTCCCGCCTCGACGTTCTGCGCGAAGTAGCCCATACCGGTCCGGCCGGTCAAACCCGGGAGTTAGTGCGCTTGCCGGCTGGCAAGCTGGTCAAAGACATAATGGTTAGCGATATTCCGATGGTCAACCAGGATGAAGATCTGACTATGATCATCGAGAAATTTGCGCACAGCGATTCTCACCGCCTGATTGTAGTCGATTCGGCGGGGAAAGCCATTGGCTTGCTCAGCGATTCGGATGTAGTCGCCCGTGTACAACCTGCCCGCCGGAGGAGTATTCTGGAAGCCCTGCGCCAGGTTGGAAAGCCTGCTCCTGGCAAAGAAACGGCTTTCGACCTGATGTCCCCCGGCCCACTCACGGCAAGCCCTGATTTATCCATCGTCAACGCCATCAAGCTCATGCTTTCCCAATCCCGCAAATGGCTGGTGGTCGTAGACGAAAATGGCAGACCCCTCGGTTTGGTGGATCGCCAAATTTTGTTAGAAGCCGTGAGCCAATGAGCAGCAAAATGAAAACGAAAATGAAGAAAGACGTTTCCAAACGCCCACAACCCAAGCGAAAGCTGAACAGGAACAGCGCACCGCTATCTGTGGTAAACTATCTGCCGCTACTGCGCTCTAGCAAGCCCTAAGCCCGCACTACCCATTTTTGGAGAGTTTCCCCTATGGTACGAACCAGATTTGCCCCCAGCCCTACCGGTTACATGCACATTGGCAACTTGCGCACCGCTCTGTATGCCTTCCTCTTCGCCAAGCGACACAGTGGGAAGTTGGTACTGCGCATAGAAGATACGGATCGCAAACGCACCATGCCGCAGACCATCCGCGTGATCTACAACAGCCTGAAGCTGGCGCAAATCGATTACGATGAAGGCCCCGAAAAAGACGGTGGCTGTGGACCTTATACCCAATCACAGCGTCGTGAAATTTACACACGCTATGCCGCGGAAGCGCTGGAGAAGGGTCTTGCTTACCGCTGTTTCTGCATGCACACCGGCGAGAAGGCTGCTCAAAGCAAGGTCATTGAGCGCCGTGACCCGTGCCGGAATCTTTCACCCGAGCAAATTCAGGAACGTCTCGATCAAAACCTGCCCTTTGTGATTCGCCAGCGCATTCCTGATGAGGGCTCCAGCACCTTCCACGACCACGTCTTTGGCGAGATCACCGTCAAGAACAGCGACCTGGACGATCAAGTCTTGCTCAAATCGGATGGGTTCCCCACCTACAATTTCGCCAATGTGATCGACGATCACCTCATGGGAATCACCCATGTCATTCGCGGCCTGGAATACCTCTCTTCCACCCCCAAGTACAACTTGCTCTATGCCGGCTTTGGTTGGCCCACACCTGAATACATTCACCTGCCCCACATCACCAAAGAGAACGGACGGAAATTGAGCAAGCGTGAAGGGGATGCTTCCTTTGAAGATCTGCTTGCCAAGGGCTACCTGCCCCAGGCGGTGGTCAACTACATTGCCTTACTCGGCTGGAACCCGGGCGATGAGCGTGAATACTTCACCCTCCCCGAACTGATCGAAGCATTTGATATCGACCGGATCAATAAATCTAGCGCCTCTTTCACCCTGGTCAAGCTCGACTGGCTCAACAGCCTGCACATCCGCGCTTTGACCTCCGATGAATTCCACCGCCTGGCCCTGCCCTATTACCCTACCGAAGCAGTGGAACGCTTGGACGTCGTCACCATCAGCCGCCTGATCCAGCCGCGCGTCATTCGCCTGACCGATATCCCGCTAATGATCGACTTCCTCCTTCACCTGCCCGATTTTCCCATCGAGCTGTTCGTGAATGAGAAATCGAAATCCACATTCGCAAGCAGCCTTTCGATCCTTGAACAAACCATCCCCCTGCTTCAATCCTTGGAAACCTGGGAAAACCTTGCCTTGCAAGAAGCCCTGAAAGCGTTTGCCCAACAAACCGGCTTCAAGACTGGCACGGTGATGTGGCCCATCCGCATTGCCCTCTCGGGCCTGCTCAACACCCCTGGCGGGGCCACCGAGATCGCAGAGATCTTAGGTCGCGATGAGACGTTGCAGCGTATGGGCCAGGCCACCACTCGCCTTCAACAAGCTTTGATTGCGGGAAATTAACGAAATCACCACTCATCTCAACCCCACCCAGCCTTAACGGATTCAGCTCAGGAGGCTTTTCATGAAATCGCTTGCCGGAAAAGTTGCCCTCGTAACCGGCGCCAGCCGCGGCATCGGCAAAGGCATTGCTCTCGGATTAGGCGAAGCAGGCGCTACCATCTACATTACCGGACGAACCGTAGAAGAAGGAAAATCAGCCGCACGCTTGCCAGGAACGATCTATCAGACCGCCGAAGAAGTTAACTGGTCCGGTGGAATTTGCACCCCCGTTCCCTGTGATCACCGCGATGATCGGCAGGTGGAGGCGGTTTATGAACGGATTCGCGCCGAACAAGGCCGCCTCGATATTCTGGTAAATAATGTGTGGGGTGGATACGAGCATTTTACCGATGGAACGGAGTTCTGGAAGGAAAAAGGCTTCTGGACGGCCCCCATTTCTCGTTGGGACGCGATGTTCCAGGCCGGTGTCCGCGCCCATTTCGTCGCCAGCGTCCTGGCTGCCCCGCTCATGGTCGCCCAACAAAGCGGGCTAATTGTGAACATCTCCTTCTTCGCCGCCCAGCGGGATGACAAGGGCGTGGCCTACGGCGTCGCCAAAGCTGCCGATGATCGCATGGCGGCTTGCATGGCCCATGAGCTGCGCCCCCACGGCGTAACTGCCGTCTCGCTTTACCCCGGTCTGGTGCGCACCGAATCGGTAATGAAAGCTGCCGAATTTTTCGACCTGTCTAACTCGGAGTCGCCCCAGTTCATTGGCCGGTCAATTGCTGCCCTTGCCGCCGACCCCGATGTCCTCCAAAAATCAGGCCAGATCCTTGTAGCCGCCTCTCTTGCGCTGGAGTACGGATTCACCGATATCGACGGAAAACAACCGAAACCCATCACGGTCGAAGAACTTTAAAGCAGGGGATCCAATTTCGACAACATTATACAAGCTCTGTCGGAATTAGGGCATTATGGGTAAAATATGTCTTGTAAGACACATTCGTACAAGACATAAAGGAACCTGAATTAACCCATGAACTCCGTGGATCCCCAATGGTACTTTGTTAAAACCAACCTGTTGCAGCATTTCCTTCGCCTTCTCTTAGGCGCGAATTTGCTCTTCACGGGTATTGCCCACTTGACCTTTGGTCGCGTTGAATTCCTGGCCCAGGTTCCTCCCTGGGTGCCCCTGGATGGCGACTTGGTCGTGGTGCTGTCTGGCATCGCCGAGCTGGGCCTCGGCCTAGGCTTGATTGCCCTGCCTCGCTTCAAAGTGTTTATCGGTATTCTGACTGCCGCCTTTTTCATCGCCATCTTCCCGGGCAATATCTCCCAGTATGTCAATCAGGTGGATGGTTTCGGTTTGAACACCGATCAGGCCCGCTTCATTCGCCTCTTCTTCCAGCCAGTCCTGGTACTGTGGGCGCTGGGATCAACCGGCGGGTTCACGGCATGGAAAAACTGGCAATCGCTCCGATCACCCGCCAACCCCGTCAAGGAGCGAGCGCAATCATGAAACACAGCCAACTGAAACTTGAAAACCAGTTGTGCTTTCCCATATACGCCGCCTCAAACCTGATCACCCGCGAGTACCAGCCGCTGCTTGACCAGATCGGTATCACCTATCCTCAGTATCTGGTGCTCCTGATCCTTTGGGAAAAAGACAACCGCTCGGTGAGCGAAATAGCTAAAAAACTTTTCCTGAACACGAACACCATCACCCCCTTACTTAAACGCATGGAAGGTCAGGGCCTCATCACCCGCCGGCGATCCCAAGAAGATGAACGCAGGGTGATTGTCAGTCTGACCCAAAGCGGCGCGGAGCTTCAAACGCAAGCCGCTTCCATCCCCGACAATCTCCATGCGCAGCTTCATTCTGAAACGCTCTCTCTGCGAGATCTTCACAATCTCAAAGATAAACTGACCGAGTTAATTCAAGCGCTTTCCGCAAAACAAGGTATGCCATGAAAAATCCGCGCCTTCTTACCATCTTCCTCATTGTCTTTGTTGACCTGCTTGGCTTTGGCTTGATCTTGCCATTGCTGCCATACTATGCTTCAGCCTATGGCGCGAACGCCATTGTGGTCGGGCTACTTGTGGCATCTTATGCCGCCGCGCAGTTGATTGGCGCTCCACTCTTAGGCCGCTTGTCCGATCGTTACGGCCGCCGAAAAATTCTTCTCCTTTCGGTCGCTGGCACCGGCATTGGTTTTCTACTTCTGGGTCTGGCCGATCCTGTGGGGCGTTGGCTCTCTTCCCTGATTGCCCCCCAAGCAGCAAATGCGTTCATCATCGCCCTATTGTTTGCCAGCCGCATCTTGGATGGGCTTACCGGCGGTAACATAACCGTTGCCCAGGCTTATATCGCTGATATCACCGACGAAAGCAATCGCGCCAAGAGTCTGGGATTGATCGGCGCGGCCTTTGGGTTAGGCTTCATCATCGGTCCTGCTGCTGGCGGAGCGTTGAGCGAGTTAGGTTTTGCAGTGCCGGCATTTACTGCGGCAGTCATCGCCGCTCTGAACCTGGTGGCCATCTTCTTCTTTCTTCCAGAATCACTCACCGGCGCATTACGCGACGCCGCTCTCCTCCGCAGTCGCACCCCCATGACACCCCAGGCTTTACTACAAGCCTTGCGCCAGCCCATCATCGGGCCGCTTCTCCACGTGCGGTTCTTCTATGGTCTGGCGTTCGCCACCTTCCAAACCATCTTCTCGCTCTATGCCCAGGCGATTGGACTCACTTCCCAGACGACAGGCTTCGTGCTGGCTTATGTTGGTTTGCTGTCGGTGATCGTGCAAGGCGGTTTGATCGGGGTGCTCACGCGCCGATTCCGCGAAAACTGGCTCATCATCACAGCTCTGTGGTTAATGGGAGGCGGCCTGCTTGCCTGGGCCTTTACGAAAGATTTGTCGGTTCTACTGATCGTGATGCTTCCCGTTGCGCTCTCTGGCGGCGTGCTCAACACCGTGATCCAAAGCGCCATCACCAAATCCGTTAGCCGCGAAGAAGTAGGCGGCATGTTGGGAATTGCCGCTTCTTTGGAAGCCGCTTCGCGGGT
Organism: uncultured Anaerolinea sp.; assembly: GCA_964403875.1. GTDB lineage: Bacteria > Chloroflexota > Anaerolineae > Anaerolineales > Anaerolineaceae > Anaerolinea. The sequence continues at coordinate 37,978 of CAYOHX010000023.1, forward strand.
TGCAGCGCCTACCATTGGCGGCTTCCTGCTTGGCAGCATCGGCCCCTGGGCCCCTGGCGTATTTAGCGCTCTGCTCATGGCCTGGGCAGTTAGCTTCGCCTATCGCCATATCATCCATCCAGCCAGGCAAGCCCGATTGGCCTCCGAGAAAAGTAACGCATGAAATCCTGGGTTCGCTTGTCCTCAGGGCTCGCGGCGGGGTATCGCATTATTGTCCCCATCCAATCCTGGCATCCAGGTCAGCCTGCACAGCCTCAAGGATCGCTCTTTCTCCCCCCAATTGAAAAATGGGGGTATGAAAGGCTCGCAAAAAACCGGACACGCACCAAATCGGCCCTCTCATGACCGTTTTCAACGTCTTGACCAGGACACCATAAGGATCAACGTCGTTGGCTGTACACATTTCAAACCAAACCGAACTAAACCGAGGAAGCATATCATTGAGCTCACTCCAACCTTTGTACTTTCGATCATCCCCATAAAGATCCCACAATCCTTGGAGAATTGGGTAGCGCAGCCCGGCTGGGAGGCGGCCAACAACGGCGTAGAACACTCGCTCACGGCAGGAAGGATCAGCCTCCTCAAGCGCCCACTGAACGGCCTCCTCTAGAATTTCTAACCTCCGATCTTCCGAAACAGCTTCAGCCAGGGCTAAAACCGCCTGGCTTCGAGACCAGGATGCATATCCCCTTCTCTGATGCTCCAACGGGATGCGCCGCGCTATTCCAAATAACGGTTCGGCTTGCTCGGCAGTCAGAACGGGACCCAGCTCCATGATAACCCTGGCGGCTTTTTCTACAACTGAAAACGCCCAAAGCTCTGCCAGAGCTTCATCAATTATCTGTCCGCGCTTGCTCTCCCCCACCTGTTGAGCCAACCTGATCAGGCGAGTCACTCGCCAACTCGGATCGTGAATCGCGCGAATTTCGGTTAATTCTTTGGTGTACTCCGGTTCAGACTTGGCCACACGAGGGGAGGAAGCCGCCGAAGGCGAGACTCCTGAATGAGTGTCCACGTCCTCCCTTCTTTTGATGAGTTGCCTTTGCAGCTCCTCAAGAGCGTGGGTGGTCTCTTCTCGTTTAGCATTCTGGCTGAACAGATCGTATAGTCGCTCTAACACTTCGGTCGGAAGATCCGAAATCATCGCTTCGATCGAATAAACACCCAACACGGTTTTTCTGTGCAATTCGATGAGATCCATCACCTGCTGGTTCGTCATCCGTGGCAGAAGCATGGAGAGCACGTCAATGCCGCTTTCTGTCGCATGTTTGTCCCCGCTGTAAAGCATCGTGATTCCGGCTGAATAGACTCTGGCAATCAATGGTTCTGGCAATCTGAGAATGACATCGGTTGGGAATGAGTACCCGAAGTCGGTTGCTTCTTCCCATAAATCCAGGCCACGTTCAATTCGGCTCGGTGGAAGACGATCTACCAGGCCAATAATTTTGTAAATGATTTCCTCGGAACGAGATTTCTCTGGAGAACGCTCAAAAAAATCGAGTTGTTGATCCGCTTCTTCTTCCGACAACACATTGCCAAGATCAATCCTTTCCTCTTTATTAGGAGCAATGAACCGGATATTTAGCTCCGCCACTTCGTCATCCAACTGCCTGGCATAGGATCGCGGCAGCAGCGGATAGAGATACTCCAGCGTTTCTTTGCGTGTGTTTGGATGTCCATTGGCAAGCTCGGCCAGCGCCAAAACCTGCGCTGGGCTGATCAACCCGCGCTTCATCGCTTCTCCCATAAATTGCGGCGGAATCGCCACCCAATGCCCCACAGCAGCATGACATAACCCAGCCAAAAGCAGGATCCCCAGGTTAGCCGGGTCCTGGGATGCCCGGTCGAAGATGCGCAAGGCCTCCGCCTGGAAACCCTGCGGCCAGCCCAACCACTCCCATGCATCAGCCCAAGGACGGCACAACAGACGGGTCAACTCGGTCAGCGGAGCCCCCGCTGATTCTAGCGCCTTGCAATACCCATATATCACGCAGGCAGGCGCCTGGCGCGGCTCGATTTTCTCCAGGCGCAGATCCTCCAAAACCTGTTTCCCATAACTCAAAAAACGCTGCTGCCAACCGAGCCATTCGGTTGAGGACTGCAGCTCAGTCATCCACACTGCTTGCAGCTCCGGATCACTCACCGTGTATCCAAGATCTTCTCCATCCCCATAAATCCGCTCGCCCGCCTGATCCGCTGCCTCACGCACAGCCACGGGGCCCGAGAACAAATCCGGGGCCATTGCCAACACATCGGAAATCAGGATCGGTTCACCCGCCACCGTGCATAAAGCCAGTAGATTTCGAGCTTCTTCAGTGAAGGAATTGAACATTTCTACCCCTGTCGATCAGAAATTACTCCAACCTTCGGGTTAAGTGGCGAATAATTTCATCTGCTCCCATTTCGATGGTCTTATCCGTCATATCCACAATTGTAAACCGGCTTTTCTTAAAAGCTGCCAGCGAGGTCTGGACTTCTTCATACACAGCTTTCGGATTCATATAAGCCGAGTCGCCCATCACACCCAATTGGCGTTGGCGCTGCGTCCGGTACTGCAACAACTGTCCCGGCTCGATAGTTAGTCCAAAGACGCGCCGCGAGTCCAGGGCATACAACGCCTCTGGAATCGAAATTTGGGGGACGAAAGGATAATTAGCCACCTTCCAACCCAAAACCGCTAGGTAGATGCTTAGCGGGGTCTTACCCACGCGCGACACCCCTACCAACACCGCTTCTGCCTCGGACCAGCCTGCTGGATTTTTTCCATCATCATGACGCATGGTGAAATCGATTGCAGCCACGCGATCAAAGTAGTCCCGGTTCAACTGCCGGTACAAGCCTGGGTGGCCGGCCGGCTGCTGGAGGGTTTTCTGTGAAACCCAAGTCAGAATCGGTCCCATCACATCCACTGCCTGCACACCCAGCCGGGTTGCCTCAGTGATCAGTAGTTGTTGAAGGTTCGAATCCACCAGGGTATATACAACCAACGCGCCCGTCTGCTGCGCTCGCTGAAGCGTTTCCGTGACCTGCTCTGAACGGCGAACATTGCCAATAGTAGACACGCGCACACAGTCAGGAGGAAATTGTGCCAATGCGGTGAAGACCAATTGCTCGCCGCTCGCGCCAACTCCCCCCGAAACGATCAGGATGGTGGGGGTGGGAATCGAGGATTGCGCTGACATCTCGTTAATTCTAGAATAACGCAAGCAGGTTTGAAAAACAAGCACCCACAAGTGTCGGGCAATTGGGCAAAAATTGAAAGCAAATTGCAACCCTTAAAAATATGGAACGCGATAAAATTAGTGTAATTAAATTGGTGAAATAAAACACAATCCGCTTGTTGTTCAGTTAAATAGCTATCTATTGAGGGAACCTATGCTGCATTCGTCCGCCACTCGCCTGTTTCGTGTTGGTTTGCTGATCGCCGTCCTGGCTTTATCGCTTGTCCCCCAAACAACCCTTGCACATCCCCTCTATGACCCCGTACCCGGTGTGACAATCACCACGCCGGGAGATGTTTTCATTGGCGAATCATTCACCTTCACCGTCACCTTTGACAACACAACGGCGGACGCCAACCCACTCACAAACACGGGTTATGGTCCGTTTGTCGATCTTATCCTTCCTGCTACCGGAATCGACGGCGACGACGGTATCACTTTCAACAACGCAACCTATCTAGGCGCGCCGGTGGTCACTACCGTCCAGGCAATCCCTCTATCCGGCTGCGTCGTCCATCCTTATGCAGTGGATAACGCCAACCAACCCATCCAGGTCTGCGGTCTCACTCCTGGTGACCAATTCATCACCCTCCAACTTCCCTTCGGCTCTTTTGTTCCCGAACAACCCGCTGCTGAGTTAACCATCAACGCAACCCTAAGCGAGCTGGCCGATCTCAGCACCCCGCTCTCCATTCAGGCTCGGGGTGGCTATCAATTTGGGCTCGATCCCCTGGCCAATCCTGCCACCGATCCATCGATCCTTGGCGTGCTTCCAACGGCCACCGCCAACGTTCGCCCCACGCTCATCCGACTTACCAAAGAATATCTTGGTCCTGAAGATGAAACCGCGACCGGCCCCAATTACCCGCGCCGGTACCGAATTGAGGCCGAAATAGCCGATGGACAGATCTTGAGCAACTTCCAACTGATCGACCTCTTACCCAATAATTTAGCCTACCTCAGTCTGGTCAGTTCCAGCCCAGCCGGCGGTTCAGCCATAGACCAACCTACCATCGGCGCGCCGGCCAACTCCCCAGATAACCAGTTGGTAGTCCAGTGGATCAGTGTGACAGGTGGCGTACACACTCCCGCAGCCGTGATTGAATTTTTTGTGCCCCTCAATGACGCCAATGGCAGCCCCGTGCTCCCGGCCGCCAGTGGTGACGACCGTTACTCCATTAATGACGCCGCCGCCCAAGGCGATTGGACACCAATAGACACGCGTGACCTTCCCACCACGTTGGTGGTCAGCAACGCCACGGCCAACGACCACACCCTCGAAGACCAGTCCATTGCCATTCAAAAATCAGTTCGTACCGCTGTCGACAATGGCGCATCCGGCATCTCCCCTGCGGATGTTCTGGAATACACCTTAGATTTCCAAATATCAGACTACTTTGCCTTCCAGGATGTGATCATCACCGACACCTTCTCGGATGGACAGCGTTTCGACCCTGCGTTTGTGCCTACCCTGGAGATTGCCGGAAACCAATTCGACCTGTCTACGGCAGCCTTTAATGCTGCCAACTTTACCGTTGACATCTCTGAAATCGCAAATGATATCGACCCGCTGACCGACGGCAGCACCACGGTCACCTTCCGCATTTCCGCTGAAATGCTCACTCGGGGTCGACCCAACGGCTGGATGGTTGGCGGCTGCATTCCAGTGGCTCCAACCGGGGACACCGGCGGAACAGGTGGGCCAACCCCTGATTGTGCTGCATATAATAATGGCGCGACCACCGGGCAAATTCGTTTCCGCACCGTGATCCAGCAAGAATTCAGCGATACCTACCCCTCCGGAGACTTTTCGGTCGATCAGGGCGATCGCCTAACCAATGATGTGATCATTGACGGAGCTATCCTGCAGGTGAACAATCTGGCTCCCAACGGCTCCCGTGAGGTAGACGACAGCGGCGCTGCGGTTATCGTGCCGCAAGGCGATCTGGTCAAATCCATCTACGCGGTCGATGGCGTAGTCTGTTCGGGCGGTGAATGCACCAGTGTCCAGGTAGCTCCCGGCGGTACGGTGACCTACCGCATCCGTTACACCCTGCCCACCAGCGACATGGAAGATCTGCTCTTCATCGATTATCTACCTCTGCCTGTCCTGCGTTCCACCGAGGTCACCGGCCCCTTCGTCGCCACCGTGGACTCGGCTGCGCCCGCCGCGGGAACAGCCAAATTCGGCCCCTCCGATACTTTTTACGCATATTCAGGTCTGGCCCCCTCCATCAGTACCGATGGCGCTCAAAATTCAATCACCTTTTTCTACGGTAATTACGATAACACCAACGAAGCCAATCGCACAATTGACATTCTCTTTACGGTGACCGTACGTGACGACCCCTTTGCCGACGGGTTGTTCCTCACCAACCAGGTGCGCGCCACCGAAGGCTCGACCAACGCCGGCGACCGCGACTCAGACTCCATTGTACAAATCCAACTCACCGAGCCGGTTGTCAACCGCATCTCGAAAGGCGTCATTGCCACCAACCGGGCCTCCGCGGTTTTCAACCCGTCCTCCACTGGCCCCGTCTCCTTCACGTATACCGATGGAGCCTGCCCGGCAATGGGCGGCACGCTCACTTCCATCGGCCTGCAAACCAACCCAGTCAACAGCGATCTATCCGGCGTAGACGCCGGCGACATCGTCACCTATGCCCTCGTGGTTGAAAACATCGGCAGCGGCCTGAACGGAGCTTTCAACGTCACCGTCACCGATTCGCTGCCAGCCGGCATGTCCTTTGTGCCCGGCACGCTCTGCGCTCGCGACGGCTCCGGCGCAACCTTCACCTACACCGGCGACTTGTTCACCACTACCACTCCCCTGGTTCTCGACGACCCCGGCCCCACCAATCCTGATCTCGGTGCCCTGGATCGCTACAGCGAAACCAGTGGGCGTAACATCGCTATCATCACTTATAACGCCGTCGTTACAGGTTCGGCTGTCCCCGCCTCCACCCTCACCAACACCGCCGCCCTCACCTTCTACTCTGGTACAGAAACCGGCCCTGACCACACCGTGACCGACCCAACGGACAGCGCCTCTGTCACCACGCTACCTCCCTTGGCAAACAAAACCCTGGTAGGCAGCGAGATTAACAACGCTACCAATGCCAACAACCAGGCAGTCATCGGCGAGTTGGTCACTTATGAGGTCACCCTCGCGGTTCCCGAAGGCACCCTGCCTGCTGCGGTCCTCACCGACACACTGGATTCGGGGCTGGCCTTTGTCGATTGCCTCAGCGTCACTGCCTCGCCCAGCCTTTCAACGGATCTGGCCGGCGGGTTTGCCGCCGCCTGCAGCGACCCCGCCAACCCGGTTGTCGCCGATCCCGGCCAATCGGTCACCTACAACCTGGGCACGATCACCAATAGCAATACCGATAACAGCGTAGCCGAAACCATTACCTTGCGCTATTCTGCCGTTGTATTGAACATTCCTACCAACCAGAGCGGGACGCAACTCAACAACCAGGCGCAGCTTTCCTGGACGGGCGGCAACATCGCCTCTGTCTCGGCCCCCAACGTGACAATCATCGAACCAGTCATCAACACGTCCAAGTCCGCGGACGTAACTACCGGCGACGCAGGTGATCCAGTCACTTTTACCATCGACCTGACCAGTACCAACGTCACCGATGCCTTTGACGTTTCCATGACGGACGTGGTTCCTGCAGGAATTAGTTACGTCCCTGGCACATTTGCCTTCAATGCCACTGCCTGTCCCGCTGGCACACCTACGCTGACAGTCTCCGGAACTGAACCCACCCTGACAGCTACCTGGCCGGTCTTCCCGCCGAATTCTAGTTGTCAATTCACCTATCAGGGCATCCTGGCTGGGTCGGTTAATCCTGGTCAAACCGTGACCAACACAGCCCAGACACGTTGGACTACCCTGAGCGGCGTTTTCCCGCAGCGCTCACCCTACAATGCCGGAAGTTCATCAGAGCGCACCGGCGCGGATGGCCTGTTGAACAGCGGTGCACTCAATGACAACCGCACCGAAGGACAGGTGACGGTCAACGTCAATCCCGTCGCGCCGGTCAAATACCTGCAAACAACTTCCGAAGCGCACACTTCTGGTAATAACATTGCGATCGGTGAAATCGCTCGCTTCCGGTTGCTGGTTCAGGTTCCGGAAGGTAGCAGCCCGAACTTCCAACTCCAAGACTTACTACCAACCGGACTGACCTTTTTAGATGATGGCAGCAATCGCATGGCCTTTGTTACTGATGGCGCCGGCATCACCTCTAGCGCTCTGGGCAGCATTCCCGCCGTCTCTGGTTGCACACTTTCCGGCACCTCCGCCGACGCAGCCAATCCTGCCGCAGCCGTTTTGCCCTGCACCCTACCTGACGCCAATATCGGCAGCAACAACAGCACCACACTGGACCCAGACTCTTTTACAACCGGGACAGACGTATATTTTAAGTTGGGCGACCTGCTCAACCAGGACTCGGACCCGGACCCTGAATTCGTCGTCGTGGAGTTCAACGCGCTCGTAGATAACAGCGGGACCGGAAGCAACGATGCCGGTGACATTCTCCCCAACGTCTTCCAGGTGCTCATCGGCGGCAGCCCCTCTGGCCTGCCTTCCAACGCGGTCAACCTGACCGTCCGCGAACCCGCGCTTACTTTTGCGAAAACTCGTTTTGGCGCTGGCGCACTGGATGCTGGCGACACCTTGATCTACGACCTAACGATTAATGCCACCAACACCGTAAACAACACCACCGCTTTTGATCTGGTGGTTACCGACACCCTCAACCCCAACCTGGTTCCGGGAACCGCGACCATTACCGCCGCGCCTGCCACCTGCTCGGCCAATCCTGCGATTCCGTTTGCAGGCTCGGCCAGCTTCGCCGGGCAGGCGCTCACGGTGAATGCTAACTGCCTCAATCCAGGGCAGACCCTGACCGTTCGAATAACCACCACCATCGTGGCTGCCGCTCCCAGCCGCCTTGACATTCCCAACACCGCCACGCTCACCTACACCAGCCTGCCTCTTGCCGGCACGCCCGCCAACCCCACCGGGTCGGTGACCCCCGGCGCAGGTGGCACAGACACCGGCGAGCGTACCGGCAGCGGTATCGCCCCCAATGATTACACCGCCACCAGCACGGTCACCGTAACCCTTGAACCACCTTCATTAACGAAAACCGTCACGCCAAACACCTACACTATTGGTGATCAGATTACATACAATATTCGGGTTACCCTCCGTGAAGGGATTACGCATGGTCTCATCGTCACCGATCTGCTCCCTACAGGGCTGGAATATGTAAATGGCAGTGTTCAAGTGATCACCAGCGCAGCAGCCAGCGGGGGCATACTGACCAATGATTTCAACGGAACCCTAAACCCCACGCCTACTCTCAACGCTCCCGGTGGAAGCGGTGGAGACATCACCCTGACTTTCGGCGATACCACAACCAACGTGAACAGTCCCAATGACAATGCCATCGCCGACAATGCTTTTGTGGTGCGCTTCATCGCGCGGGTCATGAATATTGGTGGTAATACGGACGGAGTAACTCGTAACAATCAGGGACGCGTCACCTATACCAACCCCAACGATAACACTACTATAAACATCACAACTGGGAATGTTGGAATTACCATCCGTGAGCCACGCATCACCACAACCAAGAGCGTGCTGCCCACTTCTGGCGTGCAAGCCGGGGATGTGGTCACCTACACCGTGACCTTCACCAATACAGGCAACTGGACCGCCTATGACGTCACCGCGTTGGATACCCTGGCCCCTTCCGTGACCTACAACGCCGGTTCGGCCACCTGTGGGTACTATAACGGCTCCACCACCACCCCCATCCCCGTCAGCGTAACAATCGGCGCAGGAACACTTACCTTTGACGGTAACCCCGCAGGAAGCTGGGATATCCCCGCCACCAATCCCGATTCTTACATCCGTTGCACCTACACCGCCACGGCCCAATCTAGCCTGTACCTGAACAGCAATCACACCAATTCGGTCGACGCGGACTGGAGCACTCAGAACGGTGTGCCTGCCGCGCCCGAGGTCGAACGCAATTACAACGACACCACTGTCTATCCCTATGATGGTACGCAAGATACAGCCACGGCAACTTTCAGCTCTCCTGCGCCTACCTTCAGCAAGAGCGACAACGGCGCGACCCAGGCCACCATTGGCGAAGTCGTCAACTATACCCTGACCCTCACTTCTCCCCTGGGAACCTTGCGCAACCTTACCATCACGGACACACTTCCGGCTGGGTTGATCTTCGTACCTGGTTCAGAAACGCTCTCTGGTGGTATCACTGCCTGGAGTTCCTTCACCACCAGCGCTCCCAACGATGGCTCTGCCCCGGTCACCCTCACCGCCACATTCGGTGACGCTGTGGTTTCCAGTTCACCGATCACCTTGTCGTTCTCAGCCATCGTTGCCAACGTTGCTTCCAACCAAATCGGTGTCTTGCGTGAAAACTCGGCCACGCTAAGCTACACCACAGGCGCAGGCGCAACCCAAACCATCACCGCCACTGACTCGCTCAATGTCAGCGAGCCTGCTTTGACCATCACCAAGAGCATCCCCACCCCGCCCAGCCCGATCGACGCCGGTGGCGTGGTCACTTATCAACTGGTGGTGACCAACCCCGGCGGAGCCTTCTCCTCCACGGCTCATGACGTGGTCGTATCCGACCCGCTGCCCGCCGTTCTGTCCCTCAATACCGCTTCCGTATCCACCACCCTCGCCGGTGGCGCGACCGGAGCAGTCAACAACTCAGCGGGCAACACTCTCACGGTCAACATCGCTTCGATACCTGCCGGCGGCAGCGCCACCATCACTTACACCGCCACACTCCAGGCTTCAGTCACCCCTGGAGAAGTCATTCTCAACCTGGCTTCCGTTGGTTGGACTTCTCTGCCCGGCGGCGATCCGAACGAGCGCAACGACAGCGGTGGCGTCAATGACTACACCACTTCGGATAACGAATCCTTGACCAGCGACGGCTACACGATCTCTAAGGCCATGCCCCTCACCTCTGCTGCGCATACCACCGGCAGCAACCTGACCATCGGTGAGGTCGCTACTTACGAGTTGACGGTTACGCTGCCCGAAGGCGCCAGCCCCAGTCCCGTCACCGTCACCGACCTGCTTCCCCCTGGCTTGGCTTATGTGAATGGGTCGGGAGAGATCGATCTGACTGGTTTTGGCGGCGCCGTCAATGCCGCCGACCCGGTCATCACCTCGGCTGGATCCAGCGGAGATGACATTGTCTTCACCTTCAACAATCCCATCACTGTCACGAACAATAACGATCCCGCCGACAATGATTTCATCTTACGCTTCCAGGCTTTTGTCGTCAACGAAGCAGCCAATCAAAACGGCGTTGCATTGAATAACAGCGCCACGTTGCAGGTCGGAACCGGCCCCACCGTCACATCCAACACGGTCAACGCGGCGGTCGTTGAGCCTGAGCTTAACGTAGCCAAGTCGGTCAGCGACGCTTCACCCGCCATCAACCAGGTGGTCACCTTCACCATTGATATCACTCACACCGCTGCCAGCAGCGCAGATGCGCAAAATATCTCCTGGAGCGACACCCTACCCGCCGGTCTGACCTACCTTCCGGGGACCCTCGCCTGGAGTGGAACCGGCGTCGCGCCAACCACGTTGATAGACGCTGGCGCTCCTACCCTCACCGTTACCTGGGACAGCCTGGCCCTGGGCGCTTCCAGCCAAATCACCTATCAGGCCCAGGTCACAGCCACCGCGCTGAACACCAGCCTGACCAATGATGTTGATCTCGCCTGGACCTCTCTGCCCGGCAGCGACTCCAACGAGCGCACCGGCACGGGCGGCGTCAACGACTACAACGACAGCAGCCAGGTTACGCTCACGACCACCGGCCCCGATCTGACCCTCACCAAGGATGACGGCGGTGTAAGCGCTACTCCCGGCGGTGTGATCGCCTACACGCTGAGCTATGCCAACGTGGGCAATGGCCCCGCCGCCAACGTGCTCATCACCGAAACGGTCCCAACCAACACCACCTTCAACCTGGGCGCGTCTTCGTCAGGTTGGACTTGCGCTGATGGTTCTCCGGCAACCACAACCTGCACCTTCCCCATCGCCAACCTGCCTGCGGGTGATTCTGGCAGCGTCACCTTTGCCGTCACGGTCATCAATCCGCTCCCGGCAGGCGAAACGCAGGTGGACAACACAGCCCGCATCACCGACGATGGCACAAACGGCCCCGAGCCTACCCCAACCAACAACACCGACGACGACACCACCCCCATCACTGCCGCGCCCGACCTGACCATCA
>CAYOHX010000023.1:49616-51943 GCA_964403875.1 uncultured Anaerolinea sp.
AACAACACCGACGACGACACCACCCCCATCACTGCCGCGCCCGACCTGACCATCATCAAGACCGACGGCGGCGTGACCAGCATTCCGGGTGGCACAGTCGTTTACACCTTGACCTATAACAACGTTGGCAACCAAAACGCCACCGGGGTCAACATCACTGAAACGGTGCCCGTCAACTCTACCTTCAACGCGGCTGCTTCCACGCCGGGTTGGTCCTGCATTGGCGCAACCTGCACCTTCCCAATCGGCAACCTGGCCGTGGGCGCATCCGGCAGCGTGGCCTTTGCCGTTACCGTGGTCAACCCGCTCCCGGCAGGCGAGACTCAAATCGCCAACACCGCTTCCATCGCCGATGACGGCTTCAACGGAGCCGATCCCACGCCCGGCAACAATTCATCCTCCGACAATACCCCCATCAATGCCGCGCCCGACCTGACCATCACCAAAGACGACGGCAGCATGACCACCACCCCCGGCGGGACCGTGGCTTACACCCTGACTTATCGGAATGTTGGTAACCAGGATGCCACCGGCGTAGTCATCACCGAGACGGTGCCTGCCAACGCCACTTTCAACGCGACTTCCTCAGCGCCTACTGTGTGGTCCTGCGCCGATGGCGCTGCCGCCGGCACGACCTGCACCACCAACATCGGCAATCTTGCCGCAGGCGCGCCTGCGGGCACGGTCACCTTTGCCGTCACTGTGGTCAATCCCTTCCCGGTTGGCGTCACGCAAATCAGCAACACTGCCTCCATCGCTGATGATGCTTCCAACGGTAGCGACCCCACCCCGGGCAACAACTCCGCCACGGATACTACCCCGGTGGACGCATCCTCGGATCTATCCATCACCAAAACAGACGGCGGCGCCACAACGGTTCCCGGCGGCGTGGTCACCTATACTCTGACTTACCAGAACACAGGAGACCAAAACGCCAGCGGCGTACTCATCACCGAAACGGTTCCAGCCAATACCACCTTCAACGCCACAGCTTCAGCGCCCACCGTGTGGTCCTGCGCCGACGGCGCTGCCGCTGGAACGCCTTGCACAACGAGTATTGGCGCACTCAATGGTGGCGCTTCAGGCAGTGTCAACTTTGGGTTAACTGTCAACAACCCACTCCCGTCCGGCGTAACCCAAATCAGCAACACCGCGACCATTAGCGACGACGGGGCCAATGGATTGGACCCAACACCTGCTGATAACACGGCATCCGACACCACACCGGTTACCGCCGCGCCGGATTTGACCATTACCAAATCGGATGGTGGCGCAAGCGCCGTACCAGGCGGCGTGGTCAGTTATACCCTTACCATTACCAACGTGGGCAACCAGGGCGCAACCGGCGTGGAGATCACCGACACTGTCCCGGTTTACGCCATCTTCAACGCCGCCAACTCGACGGCGGGCTGGTCCTGCGCCAATGGCGACCCCGCTGGAACAGTCTGCACCTTCAACTACGGCAGCCTGGCCGCGGGTGCTTCCGGCAGCGTGACTTTTGCTGTCACGGTCGTCACCCCGCTTCCTTCAGGCATCACCCAAATCAGCAATACAGCTTCCGTAACCGATGATGGTACGAACGGCTCCGACCCCACTCCTGAGAACAACTCCTCCTCGGATGTGACCCCGGTGGACGCGAGCTCGGATCTCTCCATCAGCAAATCCGATGCCGGTGTCTCGACTCTCCCCGGCGGCGCGGTTATATATACACTCAGCTATATCAATGCGGGCGATCAGAACGCCACCGGCGTTACTCTCACCGAAATCGTTCCTGCCAACACCACGTTCACTACCACCGGCTCAACATCTGGCTGGTCATGCGCTGATGGCGCAGCCGCAGGCACAACCTGTACTTTCACCATCGGCGACCTGGCTGCGGGCGCTTCTGGCAGCGTTACCTTTGCTATCCTGGTGGACAACCCGCTTCCGGCAGGCATTGAGGACATCGACAACACGGCATCCATCGCGGACGATGGGGCTAACGGGACTGACCCAACGCCTGAAAACAACTCCGCAACCGAGGATACGCCCGTCAATGCTTCACCGGACCTGACCATCACCAAGTCAGACGGAGCGGTAACAGCGGTTCCCAGCGGCACAATCACCTATACCATCGACTTCAGCAATGCAGGCGATCAGGACGCTACCGGCGTGGTCATCAGCGAGATCGTCCCCGCGAACACAACCTTCAACGCTACAGCCGCCGCGCCCACCCTATGGTCCTGCGCCGACGCTTCCCCCGCTGGCACATCCTGCACCACCACCATCGGCAACCTGGCGGCGGGCGCCTCTGGCAGCGTCACCTTTGCTGTCACCGTCAACAACCC
>CAYOHX010000023.1:52043-58241 GCA_964403875.1 uncultured Anaerolinea sp.
ACCTGGCGGCGGGCGCCTCTGGCAGCGTCACCTTTGCTGTCACCGTCAACAACCCGCTCCCGACAGGCGTCATCCAGATCGACAACACCGTTTCCATCACTGACGACGGCAATAACGGCCTGGATCCGGACCCGAGCGACAACACGGATACGGAAGATACCCCCGTGGACGCCGCTCCCGACCTGGCTGTCTCCAAATCGGATGCCGATTCCACGGTTTCTCCCGGCGGTGTGATTACTTACACCATCACCTACGAGAATCAGGGCAACCAGGAAGCCACCGGCGTAGTCATCACCGAAACCGTCCCGGCCAACACCACTTTCAACACCACCGCCAGCGCGCCCACGGTTTGGTCTTGCGCTGATGGCGCTTCCGCAGGCTCTACCTGCACTGTCACCATCGCCAGCCTGCCCGCGGGCGGCTCCGGCAGCATCACATTTGCCGTCACCGTCGACAACCCGCTTCCCGCCGGAGTCCATGCCACCACCAACAACGTCTCCATCACCGATGACGGGAATAACGGGCCTGACTCCGATCCCACCGATAACAGCGACTCCGAAGATACCCCGCTGGGCGCTGCGCCCAACCTGAGCATCGTCAAGGACGATGGCGTCGTTCAAGTTGCTCCCGGGTCCGAAATCACTTACACGCTCACTGTCAGCAACACCGGCAATCAAACTGCCACCGGCGTGACCGTGGAAGATACCCTTCCTTTGGGCACAAGCTTCGTCAGCGCCGACAATGGTGGAACCTTTGACCAGAACACCGGTCTCATCACCTGGGATTTGGACGAACTGGCCTCTGGCGCAACGCGTACCCTCTCCCTGGTCATTCTGGTGGACGATCCTTTAGACGAATCTATCCAGCGCATCTTCAACTCAGCCACCGTCACCGATGACGGCGAGAACGGCGAAGACCCCGATCCAACCGACAACAGTGATGACGATGACGATTTGGTGGGCACATCGGCCAAACGCATCACCGCCACCAACCAGGACTTCTCCGAGATGCCCGAAGTTGCCATTGGCGAAATTGTCACCTATGAAGTCCAGATCCAGCTCGCGCCCGGGCTCACTGGCGGTTTGCAATTGGCCGACACCCTTGACCAGGGTCTAGCCTTCATGGGCTGCGAGGCCATCACTACCGACCCGGCGGAGATGCTCACCTTCTCTACCGGAACCGCCGAGCAAATCTGCACAGCCGCGCTGTATACCAGCGAGCCTCCAGGCAGCCCCAATGCTACCAACCTGGGCCGCACAATGACAGTGAACTTTGGTGACGTAATCAATATCGGCGAAGGCGAAACGACCCTCACGGTTCGCTACCGCGTGGTCGTCCTCGATAGCGCCGAGAATTTACGCGGCGTCACCCTGAACAACCAGGCTGAATGGACCTGGAGCGGCGGTTCACTAGAAGCGAATGCTCCCACGGTTCGCATTATCGAACCCGAACTAACCCTGGAAAAGAGCGTCGATTTCACTGAGGCACTCACCGGGCAAACCCTGACCTTCACGCTCAGCATCAATCACAGCCTGGAGAGCGATTCTCCGGCCTTCAACGTGAGCCTGGAAGATAATATTCCGCCAGGTTTGGCTTATATTCCTGGAACATTGATGTTCGTCAGCGGTCAAGCTCCCACATCGTTTGAAGATATCGCCGCGCCACTCCTGCGGGTGCGCTGGGATCGCTTCGATCCAGCTCCTGAGCCAACCATTTTACAATTCCAGGCGCGCCTGGATATTGGAGCGGGCTCCTCGGTCACCAATACGGCCAGCGCAAACTGGACCAGCCTGCCTGGCGTGGTCGGCACACCCCAGTCCCCGTACAACATCCTCTCTACTGAACGGAATTACCGCCCAGGCTCTACCATTGATATTTATGGCGTCGAGTCCGAAGCTACCATCACGGTACCCATCATCCCGCTGCCCTCCACCGGCTTTGCGCCTGGCGTGGTCACCTCACTGCCACCGCAGCCAGAAGAGATTGCCTATCAAGAACTGGGCGATCTATGGCTCGAGATTCCTTCCTTGGGCATCAAGACTGCCATCCTGGGCGTGCCCCTGGAGAAATCGGGATGGAACCTTACCTGGCTAAACGATCAAATTGGTTACCTGGAAGGAACCGCGTACCCGTCTCGTAACGGCAACACCGGCCTCACAGCCCATGCCTACCTGCCCAGCGGCCTGCCCGGCCCCTTCGTCAACCTGAGCAAGCTCAAATGGGGCGACCGTATCATCCTGCACATCTCCGGACAACAATACATCTATGAAGTCCGCGACACCCGCTACGTCGCTCCGAATGACACTACGGTGCTCGCTCCCAAGAACCAGCCCTGGCTCACCCTGCTAACCTGCCGCGAGTTCAACGAAAAGACTCAGTCCTATAACTGGCGGGTCTCCGTTCAGGCGGCACTCATCGGCATCGAAGGCGAATAACCACTACCACGATCTTTACAGAACAACGGGCCGGCGTACAACCGGCCCGTTGTTCTATTCATACCCAACCTAATTCATACTTTCAGCGATGCGCAGCAGGTTACTCCGCGCTTCATCCCCATCTCGCAGACTCCAAGGCCCGCCGACCGTAACCAGAAGCCCATCCTTCTGCCAATAAAGTGTCGGGCTGAACTCTGGCGACTGATACCAGCGGATCGTGCCATCTTCTTCGCTCACCCACGCCCCCAACATCAAGACTCCCTCGCTGCCGTTGATCTCCACGCGCTCGTACCCAGCGGTGGGGATTGCTTCACCTTCGGGCGTAGCCATTCGTTCTTCGACCCATTCCAGCAGATCTGTACCAACCGGATCAGCGATCGGCTCCTGGAGAATAGTCAACGCGGCGTGGATGTCGCCTGGGTACCCGTAATACAACATGGCGCTTCGGGTCTCTCCCCACCCAGATGTTCCCCGCAACGCAAGCCCATCGGGCATCCAGGCCGGCGATTGGACTGGATAACCAAGATAATCTGAAAGCTCCGCTAAATCCATCGTGCAAGCCGGGTCAAATTCATCGACAGCGTGAGTCGTAACCCCCGTCACGCCTTCCGCCAGCCGCAGTCGGTCCAGCTCGCTCATCGCCTCTGCCATCAAGCACTTGCCGCCTATCGCCGAGGTGTATAGATCATACTGCTGCCCCTCCACCTGCCAGGTCAGGGTCAGGTAGGCCTGATCATAATTGCTATTGGTATCAACAGAGGCGCAGGACCATTCACTCTCCCGCGCCCAGTCAAAGGGTTGCAGCGCAAAGGCCTGCTCCGCCCCGCCGATCGTCACCGGTGTTGGCCCCTCATTCTGTGCGCTCCCCGCCTGGACGAGCCCCGGCGCAAGGTCTGCCGGCCCCTGCCCCAACAGCAAGTAAGGTCCCGGGCCATCATTGCGCGTGTACATGTAGTGCAGGCAAACACTGTCGGTCTCAGCGTGAATGCTGGCATGAGTGAAGATGTATCCATCTGGAATTGGGTTGAGCGGATGGATGGCGTACCCCACCAGCGCTTCGGCTTCACCAATCTCGCGGATATTACTCAGATCAGGCTCCGAGGCCATTTCCGCAGCCGTCAAACCGGCAGCCCAGACCAACATTTGCTCCTTTCCGGCGGGGTCGCCAAACACCAACAGCCTGAAGCGGATGCCTTCCTGCTCCCAGACCAGAGTCTGCAAACCTTCGTTCTGCCATTCAGCAACCGGATCATCGGCATCTGCCTGCCACACCCCCCGCACATATTCTCCGCGAGCCGGACCTATTTGCACCTCCTCGACCTGGGCGCTGGCCCCTACCTCCCACGGAATTTCAGTCACCTCGTTCACCGGCGCTTGAGTCAAAACCACGCCTGGGTCGTAATGCAAGACAACCATGTCATCCTGAACATAAGCTGCCTCGAAGGAAAGTCCCTGGCCCAGGGCTATCTGTCTGACGGGATAGTCTACGCGCTTTTGAACCTCGTCCAACGTACATAACGGGCTGCCAAAACTGCCGCAGTCCATTGCCGAAATGGACGTGAAGGTCGATTGGATGTCCGACTCCCCGGTTGGGATAGATTGGGGCAGCATATCACTTTCCGCAGGTTTGAAATAACCCAAAAGCGTTTGGGTGGCGGCTCGTCCCTGAGGTGTAGCCAGGAGAACTACCAGCAACAAAATAACGACAGCGGCCACTGCCGCGATACGATAGTTTCTAGAAGCAAAACGGCGTTTCATCGAAAGAGTTCCTTGTGGAGTTTTGCTCGTCTCAAGGCGGCTGAAAACAGCCGTTCGCAGGTCGCTTTTTTCGGGAATAGCTTCGGACGCCGTTTGTTCAAGGATTTGGGTAAGCGGGTGTTGTTTCATCTTGCTACTTTCCTTCATCCACACCATGTTTCGAGTCCGCCGCAGGTCGAAGCTCAGGCCGCAGGAGCTGGGCCAGGCGCTTTCGCGCTTCGTGCACCAGCCACTTCACTGTTCCGGCTGGGCGTTTCATCTCCAAGCTCATTTCCGCCTCGCTCATCCCCAGGTAGTAGCGCTGCACAAGGGCCGCGCGCTGCTCTGCTGTAAGCTGCCCCATCGCCTTCCACACCGCCCGGCGAGTTTCCTCGTCTGCCACCAGCGTTTCTGGGTCGGGGTGAGGGTCATGCAGGTATTTCAGCAAGTCCTGTTCAGGCTCTTCGCCATCCGCCTCCAAGGGCACCTCACGCTGCTGTTTGCGCAGAAACATCAGGGCATCATTGACAACAATTCTGAAAAACCAGGCCCCAAACGGCCGCTGTGTATCGTACTGATCAATCTTGCTCACCAGACGCACAAAAGCGCCCTGAACAATATCTTCCGCCACGTCTCTGTCGCGCGCAATCAGATAAGCCGCCCGGATTGCCTGAAGTTGATAGCGCTGCATCAGCCAGTTCAGACCCTCCAGGTCGCCATGCTTGAGACAAGCGATTGAGTGAGATTCTTCCATGGAAGTTGGTTGCATTAATAAGTGAGGTCCTCTGTATATATTATGCACAACCCCGTGGAAAGGTTGGCGCTTTTGGGATCCCATTGTTCCATCAATAAGGCCCATGAGGTACCGGTAATCAATTTACACTATAATGGTTGTTACTATTCAGCCCTTTGGGGAAAGAAGTCAAACAACTACTTTCAGATCATACACAAGGAGGCCTGCGAAATGAAATATACGAAACTGGGTCGATCGAACCTTGAGGTTAGCCGCGTTTGCCTGGGCACCATGCACTTCGGCAACCGCGCCAGCGAAGAAGAAGCCTTCAAAATCATGGATCGCGCCCTCGAGATGGGCATCAACTTCTTCGATACCGCCAATGTCTACGGCGGCAGAGGCAACCAGGGTCTCTCCGAAGAGATCATCGGGCGTTGGTTCAAAGCTCGCCCCGGCGCGCGCGACCAGGTGGTGCTCGCCACCAAAGTCTACGGCGCCATGAATGACTCCGGCCTGCCCAACACGGGCGGTGGCATTTCTGCCTACAAAATCCGCATGCACGCCGCTGATTCGCTGCGCCGCCTGCAAACCGACCGCATTGACCTCTACCAGGTGCATCACATCGACTACACCATCAGTGTGGAAGAATTCTGGGGCACGTTCGAGAATTTGATTCACCACGGCGATGTGCTCTATATCGGCACCAGCAACTTCCCCGGATGGGGTTTAGCCAAGTTCCAGGTCCATGCCTGGAATCGCGGGCAAGTGGGCATCATCTCCGAGCAGTCCATGTATAACTTGCTCTGCCGCGCCCCTGAGCTGGAAGTGCTCCCCTCAGCACTAGAATTCGGTATCGGTGTCATCCCCTATATGCCCCTGGCCGGCGGCATCCTCACCGGCAAACTGCGCTCCGAAGCCGGTTCGCGTACCAGTCAGGTCGAAAGTGAATATGGCATCAGCCTGAGCGAGCAGAATCAGCAGATGGCTGAGTTCTCCGCCATTTGCCGTGAAATCGGAGAAAAGGAATCGGTTGTCGCCATCGCCTGGACCCTGGCTCACCCCGCCGTGGCCTCCCCCATCGTCGGCATCCGCACCCTCGAACAGATGGAAGGTCTCGACCGGGCTGCCGAACTGGTCATTCCGCCCGAAGCCCTGGCTCGCCTGAACGATCTGTTCAACATCAACCGCGGCAGAGCCCTGCGCCCAGGCCCCGCTCCGCAAGCCTACGCCTGGTAAGCGGCTATGGCTTTTCCAAAGTCACTTGACTTTTGCAAAAGCCTCGCTCTTTCGTAT